>DITA01000118.1:0-5897 GCA_002422665.1 Flavobacteriales bacterium UBA6196 | reverse complement strand
AACTGAACTTCTAAATCCTGAAATTCTATTTCTTTAGCAAGCGCTTCGAATTCTTTATTATTTCTTACGTTGTCTTGTTGAGATTTATATTTCTCCATCAAAGATTTAGAATGATTAATAACTTCTTTTTTGTTATTAATGTCATCATTTAAGTCTTTAATTTCGTTTTCGAATTTTTGTGCTCTCTTGTTAAGACCTTCGATTTCGATTTCTAAATCTTCTACCTCAATTGGTAATTCACCTCTTGTATTGCGGATTTCGTCTAATCTAGAGTCTATGATTTGTAAATCATAAAGGGCTCTTAATTTTTCTTCTACTGAAATTTCTACAGTTTTTTTTGCCATATCTTAAAAGAAATAATTTACAGGGTTGGTTTTTTCTGTGGATTTTGAGAATGCAAATGTAGGAAATTTTTCCGACAAAATCTCAACTAATTGCTCAGTAACAAATTGTTCTGACTCGAAATGTCCTATATCACAGATTAACATTTGGTTTTCGCTTTGGAAAAAATCATGGTATTTTATATCTCCCGTTAAGTAAGCATCACATCCAGAAGCTTTTGCTGCCGAAATTCCACTGGCTCCACTTCCACCTAAAACGCCTACTTTTTTGATTTTTTTATTCAAAAACTCAGAATGACGAATCACTTCTAAATTGAATTTTTCTTTTACGAATTTTAAGAAATCTTTTTCTGCCATTTCTTGTTCTAATTCTCCGTATCTTCCTAAGCCAACGTATTGATTATCATTCTCTAAAGCATAAAGTTGATACGCCACTTCTTCATAAGGATGCGTAGATTTCATCGCAGACAAAATCTGATTCTTTTTGAAACCTTCAAAAATCACAGAAATCATTTCTTCATCAGCATTTTCTCTTACATTATAAGTTCCCAAAAATGGATTAGAACCTTCAATCGGTCTGAATGTTCCATTTCCTTTCACCGAAAAACTGCATTCATCATAGAAACCAATATTTCCTGCACCTGCTTCAAATAAAGCATTTTTAACCTTCTCTGAATAATCATACGGAACATAAACTACCAATTGCAGAAGATTTTCTGACTTTGGCATCAGAATTTTTTGATTTTTCAAGCCTAATTCATTGCAAATTCTATAATTCACTCCGAAATAATCATTATCAAAAGCTGTGTGAATCGCATAAATCGCAATTTTATTTTCGATGGCTTTTAGAACTGCGCGTTCTACATAATTTTTTCCTGTAATTGATTTTAACCCAGAAAAAATAATTGGGTGAAACGTTACAATCACGTTACAATTCTTCGCAATAGCTTCATCTACAACGTTTTCTAGCGCATCATGACAAACCAAAACACCCGAAACTTCACGAATTGGATTACCACAAAGCAAACCTACATTATCAAAATCTTCAGCTTGTTTAAGCGAAAATAGTTTATCTAATTCTGAAGTAAATTCTTTTAAAATCATTTTCAAATAATATTTCTGAAAAATTAAGTCATACAAAAATACAATTTCATTCTTACTTTTATCTTCTTGAAATCTAAATATTTCTCTTATTTTTGACAAAAAGAAGCTAAAATGCCACAAAACACTTAATTTTCTAAAAATGCAAAAAAGAGAACATAATTTAATTGCTGAAGATACTCCTTGGAAAAAGAAAATTTTCAGGATTATCTATTTTTCTGATACTCCATCAGGAAAGATTTTTGACTTATTGCTTCTTTTGATGATTATCTTGAGTACTTTCATTGTTATGATGGAAAGTGTTCAAAAAGTAGACGAACATTATCATTCTCTTTTGGTAAGCTTAGAATGGCTCATTACCATAGCATTTACGATAGAATATATTCTGAGAATTTCTGTGGTTAAAAACAAGAAAGATTATATTTTCAGTTTTTTAGGCATTATCGATTTTTTATCACTTCTTCCGTTTTTCTTGAGTTTATTTTTCCCATTCACCAAGTTTCTTTCTATGATTAGACTCTTGAGAATGCTAAGAATTTTTAGAGTTCTCAATTTATTAGATTACATGAATGACGGCCAATACATTGTTCAAGCACTAAAAAACAGCTCTAGAAAAATTTATATTTTCCTTCTTTTCATAATGATTCTAGTGACTATAATTGGTTCACTGATGTTTGTTATAGAAAACGGAAATAACGGATTTATAGACATTCCGACGTCTATTTATTGGGCAGTTGTAACAATTACTACAGTGGGTTATGGTGATATTTCTCCAGTTACTCCTTTAGGAAAATTTTTATCCGTCATTTTAATGTTATGCGGTTATAGCATCATTGCGGTTCCTACAGGAATTGTAACCTCTGAGATGAGAAGAAAAATGGCCAAAACTAGACTTTGCGACAGATGTGGAAATAGTGAAAATGATGAAGATGCAAGATATTGCAAAACTTGTGGTGAAAAACTTATGGAATTAAAATAAACTTATCATCTTCTAAACAACCTTTCATCAAAACTAAAACTTTCTATTTTCAAAATTTTAATTTGATTAAAATTTCTATGTCTCGGATTCACCAAATAATTAAATTCACCTTGAACCGTAGCAGAAGGAACTTTCAGTACCAAAAATTTCTGCTCTTTCAGAAATTTATCTCCTAACATTTGAGTAGAATTAGAGTGCGGAAATGTTTGCCAATCTTTTGGTAATCTTTTCAATTCTAAAAAATCTTCATCAAGGATTTCAATATGTACCAATTGATAATCTTTTGGTAAAATCCCAAGCGGAACGTGAACTGCAATTTCTGTAACGCAAAGCGCAATACTTTGAGAAGTATACAGCATAGCATTTCCTCTACTATTCCATCTTCCACCAACCAATTCAGCTCCTTTTCCAGATAAATCATTGGCAAATTGTGCTTTTGAAAGTCTAAAAACAATCATTTCTGAATCTATCTTATGCTAAAACACCGTGCTCAATACGAACTAATTCATCCATTAATAAATTTATGCCAAAAGAATTTTTAAGCAAATCCCTTGGTATAATGTTTCCTAGAGCAAGGTTTTCTGTTTCTAGCCAAGTAGAAAAATTCTCTCTACTGCCGAAAACTTCTTCGCCTTTACTGTGTAAAATTTCTATTTGCATAATACGTTCTGACTGTAAAGCATCAAAAGTTTTTGATTCTTTTTGGTAGCGAGATAAGGTTTTATTAGATATATGTAAAAACTCCGCCCAATTTTGGAGCGTAAAACTGTATTTTTTTATAATATTTTCGAAAGTGGTAAAAGAAATCCCTTTATTAATAGAATCTATAATAGCAAAGACGCTTCTGTCATCAATAGAAGTAAAACCTACGGAAGTACCATAGAAAGCAGTAGTTTCTTGTACAAGTTGCACATCTTTTTCTTCTTGTGTATAAAGTTTATTCTTTTTCATCTCATAAATATTTATACAAATATAGGACTTTTGTCTAAAATAAAAAGACTTTTGTCTATTTTTTTCAATAATATTTAATAAAGAAAATAAAAAAACGTGCTAAAAAGCACGTTTTTCTTAAATATATTGGAAGTAATATTATTTTACTTTCACCAATTCTACATCGAAGATTAACCAAGCATTTGGTGGAATTACACCTCCTGCTCCTCTTGTTCCGTAACCTAATTCAGATGGAATTAATAAAGTAGCCGCTTCTCCTTCTTTTAGAAGTTGGATTCCTTCATCCCAACCTTTGATTACTTGACCAACTCCGATTGGAATTTCGATAGGCTCACCTCTTTTGAAAGAATTATCAAATTCTTGTCCGTTTGTTAATTTACCAGCGTAGTGTACAGAAACCATGTCTCCAGCTTTTGGAGCTTTACCTTCTGGATTAGATTTTGTGATTTTATATAGTAAACCAGAAGCTGTAGTAGTCATTCCAGCTTTTAAATCTTCTAATTTTTTAGCAGCTTCTGCTTCTTGTTTAGCGATGTAAGCTTTGTTGTTTTCTTGAATTTTTGCTTTCCCTTCGTTGAAGATTTTAGCAGCATCATATTTTTCGTATGCATCACCCTTAGTGAAAACAGTCACTTTTACAATTTTAATTTCTTCTTTTGGTCTATCTTGAGCACCAGTTTCAGAATTAGCAATCGCATCAATTACATCTTCTCCTTTAATTACTTTACCAAAAATAGTATGTCTTCCATCTAACCAAGGTGTAGGAACTTCTGTAATGAAAAACTGAGAGCCATTTGTGTTAGGTCCAGAATTTGCCATGGAAAGGTAACCTTTTCCTTCGTGTTTTAGGTCGTTTTTCTCATCATCAAACTTATAACCAGGATCTCCCATTCCTGTTCCTTGAGGATCACCTCCTTGAATCATAAAGTTTTTTATTACTCTGTGAAAAACAATTCCATCATAATAAGGAACTCCTTTTGCTTTTGCTTTGTTTTCAATAGTTCCTTGTGCAAGACCTACGAAATTAGCTACTGCAACAGGTGCGTCTTGATCAAAAAATTGGATAATCAATTCGCCTTTAGAAGTTTCCATTTTAGCATAAACACCGTCTTGAAGACCGTTGTAAAAATCTTTGTCTATATTCATTTTTTTATAAATTGGAGTACAATTAATTAAAGTAATAATTGCAATAGTTAATAAAAGTATTTTTTTCATTTTATGGATTTACAAAATTTTAATTTTAATGATTAAAGGCATGTCATTTGGAATTTTTTCATCATCGCCATACGTTCCAAAAGCCAGAACTGAAGGTACTAAAAGTGTAGCTTGTTCCCCTTTTTTCATATAACGTACCGCATCTTCTACTGCTTTCAACTCTTCAAATTTTCCTAATGGAGCATCTATGTTTTGGTTAGGCTTTTCGTATAGTTTTTCTTGGTTAAAATCATATAAATCATATTCATACGAAACCAATTCACCATCTTTTTTCTTAATTCTAGACTCAGAATCACTGATATCCGTCCAATAATTTAGTCCCGTAGAATAGAATTTTTTGTCTTGCTGGTTTATCCAATCCTGAATTTGTTTTCTTTCTAATAAATTGAGACTTTTAGCTCTATTTTTAGACACATTTAAGTCTTCTTGTGATAAAACACCGCCAACTGGAGGATGAGCTGGTGAATTTTTAACACAAGATAAAAGTGATAATAATGAAATGAAAACTACCTTTTTCATATTGACTGCGAAAATACTAATTACTCAATAAATAACAACGAAAAAACCGAGAAAAGATTTCCTCGGTTTAAAATATTTAAAGTCTTATTTCTAAGCAGTTTCTAAAATATGCTTTTCTACTTTTACTCTCCATCCAAAAGGATCTTCAGCTTTATTGGTTTGAATATCTACCAATGCTTTTTTAAGAGTTAAAGCGAAACTTTCTTCTTCTGAAAGTTCTGGTAAAGTTAATTTTTGGTCTTTGTAACCAATCGCTTTGAAAACGCTAGTTACCACGGCAGTTCCTACTCCCCAAACTTCAATTAACTCACCTTTTGAATGCGCTTCTAGAACTTTAGCAACTTCTACTGGCTCTACTTTTACGTCAATGCCTTTGTGTTTTGCTAATTGAAGGAAACTATCTCTAGTAACTCCATCTAGAATTTTTTCAGAAGTTGGCGGTGTATAAATTGTATCGTTTATTCTTACAAAAACGTTCATTGTACCACTTTCTTCAAAATATTTGTGAGTAGCATCATCTGTCCAGATGATTTGCTCATAACCTTCTTCTGCAGCTAATTTTGTTGGATAAAATGAAGCAGCGTAATTTCCTGCAGCTTTAGCAGAACCTACTCCACCACTTGCAGCTCTAGAATAAAAATCTGAAATTTTTACAGAAACTGGTTCTGTGTAATAACTTTGCACTGGAGTTGCTACAATCGCAAACATATATTTATTAGCAATTCTTGCTTTTAGAGCTTCTTCCGTTGCAAAAATTAAAGGTCTAATATAAAGAGCCTTACCTTCTCCAT
>DITA01000126.1:461-47940 GCA_002422665.1 Flavobacteriales bacterium UBA6196 | reverse complement strand
TTGTAACGCCTTTTAGCTTCTGTATTTTGCTTAAAATTTGCATGAGATGATCATTATCAATACAAAGCTCTTTAAGGAAAACCGTCCAGTATCCTGTAGTATAATGAGCTTCTACGATTTCATTAATTTCGTTCAGAGATTTAATCAGTTCTTGGAAATGACTTGGCTGATCCATGTAAACGCCGATGTAAGAAACTACTTTGTAACCTATTTTTCTTGGATTAAGAAAAGATACAGAATTTTCTATTACGCCTGCGGTTTCTAGTTTTTTTATTCTCTGATGTACAGCAGTGGTAGAAATACCAATGTTTTTAGAAATTTGAGCCAAAGATGTTTTGGCATTGTCCATGAGCATATAGATTATTTTTTTATCTATTGCATCTAGCTTGTAACCTACTTCTGTAACGCTTTTCATTTTTAATTTAATTGTCTTTTGTTTCTAAAATTGTATAAACGGGATAATGATCACTATACCCACCAAGATATCTGGTCCCTGCAAAAGTTCTAAAAGGTCTTCCTTTAAACTTTTTGTCCCAATTACTTAATTTTTCTGAATTAAAGACTACAGCACTTTTAAATGCTAATGAAGAAATAGGCAAAAAGAAATGATTAGAAAATAGAATCTGATCGAACAACAGTCCTTGGTTGTAGTGAAACGTAGAATAGATTTTATTATTGTATAATTCTATGTATGGATTCACTAAGATTTTATCAACTCCATTGTCATATAATAAATTATTTAGATTTTCTTCAATCGGGTCATCGTTAAAATCTCCACAAATTATTACAGGTTCTTCTTTTTCTAATAATGTGAGCACTCTTTCTTTAATTGAATGAAGAATGTAATCTCTTTTGGGTTTGTTTACATCTTTTTCTCTTTTTGAAGGAAGATGTGCCACAAAAACATTGAGCAATTCATTATTATATTTCAATTTACAAAAAAGAACATCTCTGGTGGTATCATAATACTCATCTTGCTCTTCATTCACTCCCTCGAAAATAAAAGAAATGGCTTCAGAATCTACTAATTCTATTTTTCTCTTATCGTACAGAAGCGCTGTATCTACGCCTCTTTCATCTAAAGAATTATAATGAACAAAATCATAATTTTGAAGGGGTTCTTGTTGAATTAAGTCTTGTAAAACCTCTTCATTATTCACTTCACATAAACCTACAATCATCGGAAGAATCTCTTCTTTTTCTTCGATTAGCCTAAAAACATTGGCAATTTTTCGAAGTTTATTCTGATACTTTCTTTCGTCCCAATTCCTTAATCCAGAAATGGTAGGATCTAAAAAATGTGTTGGTTTAGGGTCTGGAGAAAACAAGTTTTCTACATTATAGAACATGACAAGTTCTTTTTTCAAAAAATTCTCCATAGCCTTGCCTCAATTTTTCGGATTGTAAATTTAGTAAAAATAATTTATTATGATTAGAAATCTTTTAATAAATCTGGTCTTTTCTGCTGGGTAATTTCTATTGCTTTCTGATGTCTCCATTCTTCAATTTTCCCAAAATTACCGCTTAAAAGGACTTCTGGAACTCGCATTCCTTTATAAACTTCTGGTTTGGTATAAATAGGTGGAGAAAGTAAATCATCTTGAAAACTATCCGTCAAAGCAGATTGTTCATCATTTAAAACGCCTGGCAAAAGACGAATAATAGCATCTGCAACTACACAAGCGGCCAATTCGCCACCAGTTAGCACAAAATCACCAATCGAAATTTCTCTGGTAATGTGTAAATCTCTAATTCTTTGGTCTATTCCTTTGTAATGACCACAAAGCAGAATTAAATTTTTCTTCAGCGAGTAAGAATTCGCTATTTTTTGGTTAAAAGTTTCTCCATCTGGAGTTAAGTAAATAACATCATCATACTCTCTCTCCGCTTTTAACCGAGAAATACATAAATCTAATGGTTCACACATCATCACCATTCCAGCGCCGCCACCATAAACAGTATCATCTATTTGACGATGTTTGTTAAATGCAAAATCACGAACATTATGAAAATGAACTTCTGTCAAACCTTTTTCCATTGCTCTTTTCAGGATGGAAGTTTTGAAAGGACTTTCTAATAAATCAGGAACTGCACTTATAATATCTATTCTCATTGTTCGGTTTTATTTTTTTTATTCGGGATGATGATTAAGCGAAGCGAAGAATCTCTATTAATGTAACTCCACATCCAATTGAAGAAAATAGCGAGTTTATTTCTCACACTTAAAATCAACATTAAATGAAGAAACATCCAAAAATACCACGCAAAAATCCCTTGAAATTTAAATTTCGGCAAATCTACTACTGCTCTATGTTTCCCGATGGTTGCCATGCTTCCTTTGTCATCATATTCGTATGGTTGCCATTCATTCTCTGATTTTTTCAAGAAATTTTTAGCCAAATTTTTCCCTTGATTAATCGCTACATTCGCAACTTGAGGATGACCATTTGGATATTTTGGGGTTTCCATGTAGGCAATATCTCCTATCGCATAAATATCGTCAAATCCTACTATTTTATTATATCTATCTACTATATACCTATTGTTTTTAATGGAATTTTCGGTTAATCCTTCAATAATATTTCCAGTAACACCTGCTGCCCAAATCACATTATTACTCGGAATAATATTACCAGAACTTAGATAAACTCTATCACCATCATAATCCGTAACTCTATCGTTTGAGATAAATCTAACTCCTAAATCTTTCAAATATTTTTCTGATTTTTCTTGAGATTCTTCGCTCATTACCGCCAAAGGTTTTTCGGTAGAACTCACCAGAATAATTTCTAAATCATCAAAATTCATTCTAGGATAATCTCTCGGCAAGATTTCTCTTTTCATCTCAGCAAAAGCTCCCGCCAATTCCACACCAGTTGGTCCAGAACCTACGATTACGATGTTCCAATTGCCATCATCACTTCTACTTTTTTCAATAATTAATTTTTCGAAAGTGAGCAGGACATGGTTTCTTATAGAAATCGCTTCCTGAGTATTTTTCATCCCAAAAGCCAGATTTTCCATTTTTTGATTTCCAAAGAAATTCGTTTTACAGCCAGTTGCAATCACCAATTTATCATAGTGAAAAACATGGTCTTCTGTAATAATTTTATTTTCCGAAGGAATAATCTGTTTCACTTCCGTCATTCTAAATTGAATATTTTTAGAACGCTGAAAAATCTTTCTAAACGGAAACGAAATATTAGAAGGCTCAATTCTTCCGCAAGCTACTTGATAAAATAACGGCTGAAACATATGATGATTCGCCTTGTCAATCATCACCAATTTCTTGGTACGATTGCCATTAAGTTTTTTAGCGAATTGCAATCCTGCAAAACCACCACCGATGACGATTATTTTATCTCTAATTTCCATAAGATTCTGGCAAAATTACTGAATTTATTTTCTAAAAATTTTACTTTTGCAAAACTTATGTCAAAAACCAATCCAAAAGCTACCAAAAGAAAAAAAATCCATAAAACCAGACGAAAAAATTATCTTTTTCGCAGATATATTCTGTTGGCTATTTTAGGATTAACCTTGCTAGGAACTGGGCTTTACCTCAGAGACAAAGTGGCATTTTATTACGCCATGTATTTTGAGAAATTTGTACATAAAAACCTAAAAAATTCGGAAGAAGAAACCGCAAGAATCAACAAAATCGTCACTGAATATAATGACAAAATTTTTGGTTTCGATATTTCTCATTATCAGCACAAACGAGACATAAAATGGGACAGCCTTACCATTGCCAATGGTTCGATTCCATTGGAATTTGTGATAATGAGAGCTTCCATGGGAAATCGAAAAAAAGATAAACATTTTGATGATTTTTGGGAATTAGCCAAAGAAAATAATCTTACGAGAGGTGCTTATCATTTTTATCGTGCAGACGAAGATCCGATTTTACAAGCTAATAATTTCTTAGAAAGTGTAAATCTAGAAAGCGGAGATTTACGACCTGTTTTAGACATCGAAAGAATTCCCAGAAGAAAATCTAAGGAAAAACTGATAGAAGATTTGAAAGTTTGGTGTAAAATTATAGAAGAAAAATACGGCGAAAAACCCATTATTTATACTTACTACCATTATTACAAAGATTATTTGCGTGGCGAGTTTGACGATTATCCACTTTGGTTAGCCAACTACAATGATGTTTTAGTTCCTTCGGAAGAAGACTCGTGGAAAATGTGGCAATTCACGGAAAAAGGCATCGTAAAAGGAATTAATGTAAAAGTAGACCTTAATATTTACAACGGAAACTCATGGAGTTTCAGCGAATTAAAACTTGATTAAAGAAAAATAAAATGATATTAGAACAATTAAAAAAAACACCAGAAGAATTGGTTTTCATCAACGTAATTGCTTATATAGATGAACATTACGAATTCACACCCACTAAATTCACCAATGGAAATACGGTAAACGAAGCCAATCAAAATAATGGCTCTTGCAAAGTTTTCAGTTTTGCCAAAATCAACCAACTTTCTCCAGAAGAGACGCTTTTATTATTTAGCGAGTTTTACAGAGAAGATGTTTTGAAAAATCCAGAAGGAACAGACCATCAAAATATCAGAAATTTCATTAAATTTGGCTGGGAAGGAATTGTTTTCGAAGGAGAAGCTTTGAAGAAAAAATAAATCTTTCCACAATAAAATTTATTCCCATTTCATTTTTTGTACTTTCGCAATCTCAACCTTAACCTTTTCCTCAACCTAACATGAACTACGTTTCCGCAGAAAATCTGACCAAATCTTACGGCATCAAAACGCTTTTTAAGAATATTTCTTTCCATATCAATGAAGGAGACAAAATTGCGATTGTCGCCAAAAACGGCACTGGAAAATCCACCCTTCTTAAAATTATTTTGGGTAAAGAAATTGCAGATTCTGGCGAAGTAGTGATTAATAAGGATGTTCAGGTAGTTTTGTTCGACCAAGAAATAGAGTTTGACTCTCAACTTACTGTGGAAGAATTCATGATGACACTAGATTCTAAGCCTATTCAAGCGCTTAAAAATTACCATCAATCGCTTCATTCTACTGACCAAAAATTCATAGAAAAAGCTTTGGCAGAAATGGAAATTCACAAAGCTTGGGATTTGGAAACCGAAATGAAACAAATTCTTTCGCAGCTAAAAATCACCAATCTAGAAGCGAAAATGGGAACGCTTTCTGGAGGACAAATCAAAAGAGTTGCCCTTGCAAAACTTCTCACCGAAACCAGAGCAGAACACAGACACGTCTTGCTGATTATGGACGAACCTACCAATCACCTTGACGTAGAAATGGTAGAATGGTTAGAAAATTATCTTTCTAAAGCCATGATTACGTTGCTATTAGTAACGCACGACCGTTATTTTCTGGATTCTGTTTGCGACACGGTTTGGGAAATGGAAGACCAAAATCTGTATGTTCATAACGGAAGTTACGCAACTTATCTGGAAAACAAAATGATTCGTGAAGATAATCTGAACGCTACAATTGACAAAGCCAATAATCTTTACCGAAAAGAATTAGAATGGATGCGCCGTCAACCAAAAGCGAGAACTACCAAATCAAAGTCTAGAATTGATGCATTCTACGACACCGAAAAAGTTGCGAAAACCAACACCCAAAAGCAATCTTTGGAATTGGATTTTGAGATGAAAAGATTGGGGAAAAAGATTCTGGAACTCAAAAATATCAATAAAAGTTATGGTGATTTGGTTTTGCTCAAAGATTTTTCATATTCATTTCAGCGAGGTGAAAAAGTAGGAATTGTAGGAAAAAATGGAGCAGGAAAATCTACACTTCTCAATATTATTCAAGGTTTAGAGCCCAAAGATTCTGGAGAAATAGAAACGGGAGAAACCATCAAATTTGGGTATTTTTCACAAAAAGGTTTGCAATATAATGAGGAAGAAAGAGTCATAGACTTCATCAAAAATATTTCAGAAAATTTCCCTTTAGCCAACGGAAGAACTATTTCTGCATCGCAGTTTTTAAGAATTTTCTTATTTGACGACCAAACGCAATATTCACCAATTTCTAAACTTTCTGGCGGCGAAAAGCGAAGATTACACTTAATGTATGTATTGTATCAAAATCCTAACTTCTTGATTTTTGATGAACCTACCAATGATTTAGACTTGCCAACATTAACGGTTTTGGAAAACTTTTTACAGAATTTCGCAGGTTGTCTCATCATCGTTTCTCACGACCGTTATTTTATGGATAGAATTGCAGACCATGTTTTGGCGTTTGAAGGTGATGGAAAAATCAAAGATTTTGTAGGGAATTTTTCGGAATATAGAGAATGGAAAAAGACTGAAATTGGAAGTCCAAAGCCTGACACTTCGACTCCGCTCAGTGTGACAAACCAACAACCAACAACCAACAACCAGCAATCAAAAAAGAAACTCTCTTTCAAAGAGCAGCGCGAACTGGAAACTATAGAAAAAGAAATGCCTGAATTAGAAAAAAAACGTGCTGAAATTCTAGAAAAACTGAATAATGAAGCTGATTATGAGAAAATAGCGACACTTTCTGCAGAGCTGGAAAAAGTCTCTGAAAAACTAGAAGAATACGAGATGCGTTGGCTAGAATTACAGGAAATTTTGAACTAAGATTTTGAAAAAGTATTATACTATTTTCATCATTTCATTAACATTCTTACTTCTGTATTGGATGTTTTTTGGTTTTGGAAGGACTTCAGAAAATGAAAAATTTATACAACTCACTCCATTTGTCACAATATCTGAAATGTTTTCAGAAGCAGACAATTATAAGCAGTTCATCATAAATATTTTAGGAAACATTATTCTATTTATTCCTTTTGGCTTTTTAGGAATCATTTTTGAAAAATTAAAAAAACTTAAAAACTTATTACCAATTTTCATTATTGCAATTAGTATTATAGAACTTCTACAATATATTACAAATAAAGGTTTTGCTGACATAGACGATGTAATTATAAATACAATTGGTGTAGCAATTGGTTTTTGGATTTACAATAAAGTAAAACTTACTTCTTCTTCAAAAAGAAATTCCAAAGTAATCTGATTTCGTGAAATTCAAAATCTTTTGGCAAGACTTTTAACCAATCTTTCAATTCTTCTTGAGGATTTTCATCAAAAGTTTTCTTAAATGTTTCTATTTTTTCGATAGGATAAATTCTTTTCATATCTTCAAAATCCAGAACTCCCTGTTCTGCAATTTTGGCCATGTGTGAAAAAATAGTAGATACTAAAACTCCCTTTAACAAAGCGATTTCGTTAAGCGTTTTTCCTTGTTCAAACAATTGATAAGATAAAACATGAGAAGGAACTTTGGCAATTTTCACTGAAATTTTTTCGTCATTTTTTTCGTCAAAAAGAGGTTTTTCTAACAAGTGAACCTGCTTTAAATCGTTCAAATAATCTTCTAAATCATCCAGAAAAACTCGCGTGTCTTCATTGTATTGTTTCATGCCTTTTACGCCTTTTGTTTCGGCATAAAATTCTCTAAATGGTTTAAAAATCTCTTCATTTACCTTGGTAAAAAAGAAATTTACCGCTCCAGATGATTTGGTTTCTATTTCTTCCCAATTTTCTTGCGTTTGAATAAACTTTCTGGTTTTTGGCCAAATAAATTTTTCAAATTTCAAGTAAATATCCGTGAGATTATCCACCGATTTTTTGATGAGATAATATAAATTCTGCGTTTTTTCTTTGTCTACAAATTTGCTTTCTTTAGAAGCCTTATTCCAAGTTTCCAAAGATTCTTTAGCCCAAGAAATATCTAAATAACGAAGCACTTTTCTGATGCTGTAATCGTATTTTTCGGCATGCAAAATTTCTTCTAATCGGTCATTTGCATGAGTAGCATCCTGAAATTCCGCCACTCTTTTATCGCTGAAAATCACATCACTAGAAATTTTAGATTTCAAAACAATTCCTTCTAAAGTTCTACAGCGCGAAAGCGCCACGTAAACCTGACCAGAAGCGAAAGATTTCCCAGCATCTACAATTAATCGGTCAAAAGTAAGTCCTTGAGATTTATGAATCGTCACCGCCCAAGCCAAACGAATAGGATACTGCTCGAAACTTCCCAATACTTCTTCTTCGATGTTTTTTTCTGCATCGAGAGAGTATTTTTTCTGTTCCCAATTTTCTTTTTTCAGTTTATAATCTTCGTCATCTCCATCTATTCTTACCCAAATTTCATCAGCAGACAAGTCTACCACTTCTGCTAATTTTCCGTTGAAATACTTTTTTTCTTGAGTAGCATCATTTCTAATAAACATGACTTGTGCGCCAACTTTCAGCTCTAAAACTTCTTCATTCGGAAATTGAGATTCCTTGAAATCACCAACAATTTTAGCTTTAAACTGATACGTTTTTCCTCCTAATTCATTGAGCTTTTTTGTGTTAATATCATCTGCAATTCTATTGTGAGAAGTGAGATAAACGTAGGCTTCTTCTTTTGGTTCAAAATCTGGAATGTATCTTTCGTGAAGCTTTTCGTAATGTTCTCTAGAAAGATTTCCGTCTCTAATTTCATTTAAAATTTTAAGAAAATCTTCATCTTTTTGTCTGAAAACTTCGGTCAGTTCTACCGTGAGAAGATTGGTGTTTTTTAAAACAAAAGCATCGAAAAAAAATGGCGAAGCATAAAATTGCTTCATAATGTATTCATTTTCGTCTCTCACTACAGGCGGAAGTTGGTACAAATCCCCAATAAAAAGCATCTGAACACCCCCGAATTTTTCTTGATTTCTGCGAATATGGCGCAGCGAAAAATCCATCATATCCAACACATCAGCTCTTAGCATAGAAACCTCATCTACAATGATGACTTCTACTTCTCTTAGCAATTTTAGTTTATCTTTTCTGTACTTAAAATGCTGCATTAAATCTGGAATATTCATCGCCAGATTTTCATTAATTCGCTCTAAAGTTGGGATAAAAGTTCTGAGCGGAAATCCGAACATAGAATGAATGGTTACACCACCTGCATTGATAGCAGCAATTCCAGTTGGCGCTACTACAATGTGTTTTTTACGTGTTTTTTTAACGAAATTATTCAGAAAAGTGGTTTTACCGGTTCCTGCTTTTCCCGTGAGGAAAATATTTCGTGAAGTGTTTTCTACGAGGTCAAAAAGTTGGTTATTCATTCTAGGTTCAAAAATAGTGAAAAAAAATCAAGATGTGATGATTTGAGAATTTAGCATTATGAAGATTTAAAATCTAATTTTTTAAAATTATTGATGTAAAAAATGGAGAAAGATTTAATGATAAATAAAAACTATCACATTAATAGATGACGCAAATCATAAAAAAGATATTGACTAAGAAATTAACTTTGCATCAGAATTTTTAAAAAAAATCTTATGAAATCGCCATGATTAGAAAACACCAATGCTAATCATGATTAAGCGATTGCATATGACCTCTAAAAAAAACAATAAATATCTACATATGAAAAAGATATGGATTTTTTTGACGCTCTTTTTTGCGTTTGCCACATATTCTTCTTGGATTTATACAGGCGCAACAGACTACGGAACCGTAATGACTACCCGACAACAATTGGGTAAAAAAATATATCAAGAGTACAATTGTCAATCTTGCCATCAAATTTTTGGTTTAGGAGGATATTTAGGTCCAGAACTTACTACTGCTATTTCAGATAAAACTCGTGGAGAAGCCTACGTAAAAGCTTTTATAGAAAACGGTGGCGGAACCAGAATGCCTAATTTTCATTTTAGTAAAGAACAAACAGAAGCATTGGTAGATTATTTAAAATATGTAGACGCAAATGCTTTTTCTTATAAAAACACTACACCAAATGAAACTGAAAAATAACATCATCGGAAGCTGGTTCATTATCATTGCCATTTTTTCGCTTTTTTTAGGACTTGTTTTTGGGATTTTAGGAGGATTGCAACATCTTTATCCCAATTTATTGAAAGATACTTTGTCTTTCCAAAAAATGAGACCGCTTCACACTTACCTTTCTATCAACTGGATTTTCACAGCAGCTACAGGAATTATTTATTATTATTTACCGGAAGTTTCGGGTAGAAAAATTTATTCTGAGAAACTGGCGAAATTACAAATCGCTTTGCAAATTTTAATATTGGTTTTAGTCACTGTTTTCTTTGTCTTGGGAAAATTCGGAGGAAGAGAATATTTAGAATTCCCGCCATATATCGTGATTTTGATTGTGAGTTCTTGGTTGATTTTCATGTATAATTTCTTCATGACGGTAAAACCCAATTACAAGACCGTTCCTGTTTACATTTGGAGTTGGAGTACAGGTTTAATTTTCTTTTTGATTACTACAATAGAAGCTCAACTTTGGCAATTATCATTTTTTAATGACAATATCATTCGAGATGTAACCATTCAGTGGAAAGCTATGGGTTCTATGGTAGGTTCTTGGAATATGTTGGTGTACGGAACTGCAATGTTTGCAATGGAAAAAATCTCTGGAGACCAAAAAATCAATCAATCTAAAATTGCATTTTTCTTTTATTTTCTTGGCTTAACGAATCTTATGTTCAACTGGGGACATCACACTTACATTGTTCCCGCTTCACCAATAGTGAAACTGATTGCTTACAGTATTAGCATGACGGAATTGCTTATTTTGGCTAACATTATTTACTCTTTTAGAAAAACTTATCTAAAAGCGAACCACCAAAATCACAAACTTTCGTTTAAGATTCTTACTTATGCAGAAATCTGGATTTTACTCAACTTGGTTCTTTCTATTTCTATATCTATCCCTGCTATAAATTTCTATACGCACGGAACACATATTACAGTGGCGCATGCAATGGGTTCTACAATTGGCATCAATACTTTACTGTTATTAGCTTCAATCACTTTAATTGTAGACGATGTTGCGCCGCATTTTTTAAATTGGAAAAGATACAATTGGAGTCTTTTAGTCTTCAATTTATCATTGGTTATATTTTGGGTTTGTTTAGTCGGAATGGGACTACAAAAAATTTCTGAAAAATTGCAAAACAAGAGTTTTTATGACATGATTAACGCCTTGAGCATTTATTTCAAAATTTTCACCAGTTCCGGCGCTGTACTTCTTTTGGCACTGATAGCGCTACTCTATCCTTTGTTCAAATTTAGTTGGCACTCTGTGACGAAGAAAATACAGTAAGAAAAAGCCTGATTCTCCACGAGTCAGGCTTTTGATTTATTGTTCTGAATTTAAATATTTTTCTTGAAAAATAGAATATCGGTGTAAATCTAAAAATTGACCATTTTTAAGAACTTCTTGCTTCAAAATTCCTTCAAATTCGAAACCGTTTTTCTGCAAAACTTTTCCCGAAGCAGGATTGTGCGGAAAATGAGAAGCATAAATTTTATTAAGATGTAACTCTTCGAAGCCAAATTCCACAATTTTTTGCAATGCTTCAGAAACATAGCCTTTGTTCCAAAAAGATTTCCCGAGCCAATATCCAATTTCTGCTTTTCGATTTGCCAAATCTACATGAAGACCAATCGCACCTATTAATTTTAAATTTTCTTTTTCACGAATAGCAAAAATGTTTGCATCTTTTTTAGCAAAACCCTCTTCAGCCATTTTTAGCCAAAAATGAGCATGCTTTTCTTCATAAGGATAAGGAAAAGTAATGGTATTTTCTGCAATTTCCGAAGTAGAATTGGCATGAATAATAATATCCTCCAAATCTGAAATCGCAGGCAAAGAAAGCACTAATCTTGCAGTAGAAAGTGTGGGGAAATTTTGCATTTTTAGTTCCGAGTTCCGATATTTTTAATATTTTAACAAATTGTAGCATGATGAAGATTCTCTATTTCTCTACCATTCTCCAAGTCTACACTCTATTTTCCCTCTTTATACCAAGAAGAATATTTCACGTAATTATTTGCAATTCTGTCTATTTCACCAGAAATCAGTTCCTGTGAAACGTCTTTTATTTTTTTTGCTGGAACACCTCCCCATAATTCACCTGCTCTAATGTGAGTTCCTTGTGTAACTACAGAACCAGCCGCCACAATAGAATTGCTTTCTATCACACAATTATCCATTACTACAGAACTCATCCCAATCAGTACATTATCATGAATCGTGCAACCGTGTACACAAGCATTATGCCCAATTGAAACGTTATTCCCAATCACTAAAGGAAATTTTTCATACGTACAATGCAGCATCACATTATCTTGCACATTTACTTTGTTTCCTAATTTTATATAGTGTACATCTCCTCTGATAACCGCATTATACCAAATACTACAATCTTTTCCCATTTCTACATCACCTATGATGACTGCAGTTTCTGCTAAAAAAGTATTTTCCCCGATTTTGGGAGTTTTTCCTAAAAGTTCTCTTACTAAAGCCATATTTTAATTGAAAATTAAAAGTTGAAAATTGAAAATGTTTTTAAAAAATTCTATAGATAGAGAAAATCTAACATCTGATTCTTAAAACCTAAAACCTAATCCCTATTTTTGTACTCTCAAATTTAAGTAAAAAATGCATACAATTATTATAGAACCTACTGCAAACCCAAATGTAATGAAGTTTGTAGCTGATTATACCCTGATTCCAGGTTCATTAGAACTGGATAGAACTTCTGATATTTCTGAAATTCCATTGGCTCAAGAACTTTTCAATTATCCTTTTGTTTCTAAGGTTTTTATCTCTGCTAATTTTGTAGCAGTTGCTAAAGAAGACCATGTAGAATGGGAGCACATTGCAGAAAGTCTTAAAAATGTCATCGAAGATGAGCTTCTAGCAAATCCTAGAATTTACAGACAAAAACCTCAACAGAGATATGAAATCTTTGCTGAAATGACTCCGAATCCAGCCGTAATGAAATTCGGAGGAAACAGATTATTATTAGACGGTTTCGTAGAAGTAAAATCTAAAGAAGAAGCGGATGAAGTTCCTTTAGCAAAAGTACTTTATGATGAATTTAAATTTGTAAAAGAAGTTTTTGTCTCAGAAAATTTTGTGGCAGTAACCAAAGATGATTCTGTACAATGGCATGAAGTGATGACTGTAGTGAGAAATGTAATTGCCGAGTTTTTACAAAATGGCCACAAAATCACCAACAAAGAACCTCAGAAACACGAAAGCCCTGTAGAAAAAATTATCAATAGAGAGTATACAGATGTTGAGCAAAAAATTTCTGATATTTTAACTGAATACGTTTCACCAGCTGTAGAAAACGATGGTGGGAAAATCTCACTTTTAGAATACGATGCAGAAAATAAAACCGCAAAAATGCTTTTACAAGGTGCTTGCAGCGGTTGCCCAAGTTCTACGGCTACGTTAAAAGGAGGAATAGAACAAGTACTGAAAAATTTCTTGCCAGATTTAGTAGAAAAAGTAGAAGCAGTAAACGGATAAAAAGAATTGCGAAATTCGAAAAATTGAACTTCGTTTAAAAAATTAAAAAAATTAAAAATTTTGGAAAATAATATCGCTAAAAACTCGAAAAAAGGAATACTCCTCGTAAATCTTGGTTCGCCAAAATCTACAAAAGTAGAAGACGTAAAAGAATATCTAGATGAATTCTTGATGGACGAACGTGTGATAGACTATCCATGGTTCTTTAGAGCGCTTTTAGTAAAAGGAATTATCCTCAATACTCGCCCTAAAAAGTCTGCAGCGGCTTACAAAACCGTTTGGACTGATGAAGGTTCGCCATTGATTGTCATCACGAAACAGATTCAACAAAAATTGCAGAAATTAGTGGATATTCCTGTAGAAATCGGGATGAGATACGCTGAACCAAGCATTGAAACCGGAATCAGAAACTTGGTAGAAAAAGGCGTAGAAGAAATAGTACTTTTCCCACTTTATCCGCAATATGCGATGAGCACTACAGAAACCGTAGTAGAAAAAGCAAAAGAAGTTCAAGCGAAATTTTTCCCAAATATCAAAATCAATTATGTAAAACCTTTCTACAATAGAGACCTTTACATCAATTGTTTGGCTGAAAGTATCAAAGAAAAATTACCAGAAAATTTTGATTTGCTTCAGTTTTCGTATCACGGAGTTCCAGAAAGACATATTTACAAAACAGACCCTACCAAAACTTGCAAAATAGGCGATTGTTGCTTCAAAGAAGATCATCCTTCACATCAATATTGTTATAGACACCAATGTCTTAAAACTACCGAATTGGTAAGACAAAAATTAGGTTTGGAAGACAGTCAAGTGAAGTCTACTTTCCAATCTAGATTAGGAAAAGACAAATGGATAGAGCCTTACACAGATGAAACTTTAGAAAATCTACCTAAAAACGGTGTGAAAAACCTAGCGATTGTTTGTCCAGCTTTTGTAAGTGATTGTTTAGAAACCTTAGAAGAGATTTCTGTAGAAGGAAAAGAAGAGTTTTTACATGCAGGTGGAGAAAACTTCCATTACGTTCCTTGCCTTAACGACGAAGACAGATGGATAGAAGTCGTAAAACAACTTTGCGAAGAAGAATTATAAAAATAAATACATTTTTCAACAAATACCCCTAAAAAAATAGGGGTATTTTTATTTTATTACATTTTTTATTCCTAATTTTGACAAAAAAATAAGGGGTATTAAATAAAATTAACTAAAATGGAAAACAATTTAGATTCTTTAAAAAGCAAAATCAACTCACTTCCTGCTGAGTTTTTAGAAATGATTTCAAATTACTTTGAAAACCTAGAACCTAAAAAAAATTCAGGAACTTGCAATTATCAAATAGACGAAGTAAAAGAAAGACTAGAATTTCATAGAGAAAATCCTAAAAGTAGACTAGATTTTTTTGAAAACATAAAAGAACTGGAACATTCTCTTTACACATCATTATGAAAATACAACTTTCATCAATCGCTAAAAACGATATTTTACTTTACGCCAGAAAATATAAATCTGATGATTCTTCATTAGGTCAAAAATTTCTGGAAGAAATAAAACTAAAAGCCATTCAAATTTCTGAAAATCCAGAACAATCTGAAATCATCTACGAAAACATCAGAATCATAGCCCTAGACAGTTTCCCAATCAATTTACATTACACTTTCGAAACAGAGACAGAGACCGTTTTCATCACCGCAGTTTTCGTCAAGAAAAATATAGAAAATTAAACAAATTTATCTTTTTCTGGTTTCTCCGTAGCCAATTAAACCGTCATAATTTCTATCAAATGGAGCGTAATATAAAAATGCCTGATATAAATTTTCGGTTTGCCAAAAATTACCATTAATTTCACCTAAATCAATGAAGCCTGTTGCATCTTTGGTAGCCAAAATATAATTGTAAAAACCTTGTTTCAAATAAATTCTGGCAACGTATTTTTTAGCATTTTCATCATAAGACATTTTATTTTCTTCTGAAGGAATGAAATCATTAAAAACGCCTAAAACATAAATTTCCTTTTCTGTTTTTTCTGAATCCAAAGAAAAATACACCCAAGAATAATCTGCTTCTGTATCTGCATTTCTTTCAATTCCCAAATCATTTCTTCTGAAATAAAAAGCTCCGTTTACATCTGGCTGATATTGATAATTAAGCGGAAAAGCCCAAACCGAATGCAAATAGGTATGATTTCCTTCGTCATTATTATTCGTTGCAGCTACCATATCAAAAGGTTGATTCATATTTTTATTATCAAAGTAATAAAACTCATTATTTCCTGGGAAAACCAAGTTCATCTGCTGAAAAAGCAACTTATTTCCCATCGCAACATTGGGTTTCTGATTATAAATCCCAAGTCCAAAATTATTATTTTGAATCACATTCAGACTAATGGAATTGAGGTTAGAAAACAAACTTGCTTGATTAGAAATCGCAGAAACTTCTATTCTTTGATTAAGATTTGGCGTTTTACTATCTGCAAATCTGGTTACATTAATCCCTAAATTTGCGCCATTTTCTACTACACAAAACCTTTTCTTAAAAAGCGGTTTATTCACCGATTCATCAAAAACGATGATTTCATAATTTCCAGAAATTTTCAGTTGAGTTTTTTCATTCGGGAATTTTAAAGTGTAGTGTGTATACTTTTGAACCGTATTAAAAGAGTATCTAAAATCTTGAATATAAGAATTCACAGGACCTTTTGCATATTCCGTAAAAAACAAACCGTCATCTTTCCAATTCCTATCAAAATGTTTAAATGTATATCGATAAACCGTAGATTTATTTTCTAAATCATCAAAATTCAAAACCAATTGTTCCCCAAATTTGATGACAGGTGTTTCATCATTGGTTTGGGGATTAAATAGCTGAACACTTTTAATTTTTTGACCAAAAACCAAAACAGAAAGCAATAAAAAAGTAAATTTTAGAAATTTCATATCACGAAGATAACGAAAATCGAGCCAAAATATTGAAAATTAAAACGCTGAAAATGATTAAATTTGAAAACTTAAAATCTAAACTTCAAAACATGCTCCACATTCATATTTTCCGATTCAATCCTTTTTCAGAAAACACTTATGTTTTGTTTAATGACCAAAAAAACGGTGTCATTGTAGACCCGGGAAACTGGAACGAAAAAGAAAATGAAATTCTAGAAAATTTCATCGAAGAAAAAGAGATTTCTATCAAAAATATTTTACAGACTCATGCTCACATAGACCATGTTTTAGGCTTACAATGGGCTTTTGACACCTATAAAGTTGCCGTAAAAATGCACGAAGAAGAAAAAGATGTACTCGACAGAAACCCAATGTCTGCCAGAAATTATGGATTTGATTTCAAACCATTTGTCGGCGAAATAGAACTTTTAAACGAAGGCGAAAAATATTTTATAGACGAAGATTTTTTTGAAATTTTCCATGTTCCGGGACATTCTCCAGGAAGCATAGCTTTCTATAATGAAGCGCAGAAATTTGTAATTTCAGGTGATGCACTTTTCCAAGGAAGCATTGGCAGAACAGATTTATACAGAGGAAATCATGAGCAATTGTTAGAAAGCATTCGAACGAAACTTTTTACTTTACCCGAAGAAACAGAAGTGTATAGCGGTCACGGAAATGCAACACAAATCGGCTTTGAGAAAAAACACAATCCGTTTTTCTAAAAAATAAAAAAGAGTCAAGTTTAATGCTTGACTCTTTGCTTTTTATGAGGTAATTTTAATTATTTCCATTTGATATTACATCCCATGCTTGGCTTTTGTAATTCTTCTTGTGGATTTCCTGACAATAGATTTTCGAAAGCGATAATTAAGTCTTCACCTGTGATTTCTTTTTGATTTCCTGGTCTAGAATCATCCATTTGACCACGGTAAACCAAGTCTAACTTTTCGTCAAAGAAATAAAAATCTGGTGTACAAGCTGCGTCATAAGCTTTTGCCACCGCTTGACTTTCGTCAAATAGATAAGGGAATTCAAATTTTCTTTCGATTTGAAATTCTATCATTTTTTCTGGAGAATCTGCTGGATATTTTTCTACATCATTCGCATTAATTGCGATAAATTCTATCCCTTGCGTATGATAATCTTCGTATAATTCCGTCAATTTATCGATAACGTGTAACACAAACGGACAGTGATTGCACATGAAAATCACCAACGTTCCTTTTTCGCCTTTTAAATCTTCTAAAGATTGAATTTCGTTGCTGTGAGAAGGATTTGGGAGCTCAAAAAAAGGTGCTTTAGTACCTAAAGCGAGCATATTTGAAGGTGTATTTGCCATAACTCTGGTTTTATCATTAATTTATTGACTGCAAAATTACGGAATTTATTTTTCTATCTTCGATAAAATCTCATCAAGCTGCTCTTCTGAATAATCATATGGAAGCCAGGTTACATTTTCTACTTTTCTATTCCAAGTTTCTTGGCGTTTTGCATATCTGCGAGAGTTTTTCTTGATTTCTTCAATGGCAAAATCTAAATCCCAAGTTCCTTCTAAATATTTAAAAATTTCGGTGTAACCTACAGTTTGTAGCGGAACAAGTTTTTGATATTCCGTCAAAGATTTCACCTCATCTATCAACCCATTTTCCAGCATTTTATCTACTCGAAGATTAATTCTTTCGTACATGATTTCTCTGGGCGCAGTAATTCCTATTCGTATTACTTTAAAATCTCTTTTATGCTTAGGTTCTGCAATAATTTCAGAATATTTTCTGCCTGTTTGCCAAATCACATCTATGGCTCGTAATAATCTTCTGGGATTTTCTTTGTGAACCACGTTGTAATATTCTTCGTCTAGATTTTTGAGAATCTCTTGGAGTTTTTCCAGACCTTCTTCATCCCAAATTTTCTGTAACTTTTCTTGATTTTCCGCATTAGCTTCTGGCAAATCATTCAATCCTTCTACAACTGCTTTTTCATACATCATACTTCCTCCAACCAAAACTGCAAAATCATTTTCTTCAAAAATTTCTTCAATCTTTTCCAAAGCATCTTCTTCATATTGACCTATGGAATAGTAATCTTGAACTGAAAGATGACCAATAAAATGATGTTTAGCTTGTGCTAATTCTTCATCTGTAGGAGTTGCAGTTCCTATTTTCATTTCTTTGAAAAACTGTCTAGAATCACAAGAAATAATCTCTGTACCAAAATGTTTTGCCATTTCTATGGCCAGTTTTGTCTTGCCAATTCCTGTAGAACCAATGATAGAAATGAGTGTTTTCTGCATAGTGCAAATTTATTCAAAAAAAATCGTCCCAAGAAAATCTCGGAACGATTTAAAAAAACACAAATGAAATTATTTTATTTACTCTATTATTTCTGCATCGATAACTTTATTATCTTTCTTTACCGCATTTTTCTCGTTTTCCCAAATGATAAATCGGTCTACTTCTTTCAAAACCATCGGTAAAACCAATGCTAGAATTCCTAAATCATCTAAGAAAATCCCCGGCAAAAAATCTAATGGCGAAATGATATAAACAAATGCTGCTAATGGAATGATTACATTCATGAGATCCATTTGAAATTCGCCTTTTTTGTACGCTTTAAACATTTTTAAAATTTTCGGAAATTTAGAAAACAATCCGTCTTTTTTAAATGCTTGAAACAACAATGCTATTTTTTTCATTTTAATATTTTGAGTTTTTAGGTGTGTTGACATTTATATTTCAAAATCTTTGCCAATTTAAATTAAAAACTCTTTGCTTATTTTATTTTAATAGATTTTAACTTTATTTAATAATTCTTAAGGATTTAAAGAATCCAAAAACTGATGCACAGACTCAGAATTCCAATCTTTTGCAGCATCTTCTTTCATCAAAATCCTTCCATTTTTGCCCAAAATAAAGGTCGTAGGAAATACTTTTGGCAGCATTTTTTCAGAAAGTGGCGATGTCGCAAAATAAACCGGCGTAGTATAATTGTTATCTGCTAAGAATTTTTTCACTTTTTCTTCTTCATCTTGCATAGCAATCAGTACGAAAGCCACTTTATCTTTTTTGGCGTCGTACAATTTTTGAATACTCGGATATTCTGCTCTACAAGGCGGACACCAACTTCCCCAAAAATTTAAGAAAACAACTTTGTCCTTAAAATCTGCCAAATTCGCATCTGGAACATTCACTCCTTTTAGTTGAATATTCATTTCCTCAACTGTAAAAGTGACATCTTTTTCTACTTTTTCTAAAGAAGGTTTCATCAGAATTTGTCGCTGAACAAACGCTCTAAAATCTGGAAACAGAAACATAGAAACCAGAAACACCGAAAGCAATAATGTGAGCCAGTTTTTTCTTAAAAAGTTCATAAATTTGATGTGTTGATGTGATAATTTGTTGATGTGATAATGTTTTTTTTAACACCCCGACTTCGCTTTGCGAAGCCACCCCTCTGAAAGAGGGAAACCCTTCTAACTACAGTAGTTCTAAAATTTCTTGAATCGCGTCTTTTCCTTTATTTTTAGCGTAATACACTTGCAAATCGTTATAAAACTCTTCACGAGGATATGTTTCTGGATTTTCTTTGAATTTTTTCAACAATTCTGTTCCATATTGTGGTCTTGGTCCCCAAACATTTTTTAGAGAAAAATCTTCATTCAAGATTAAAATTTTAGGAATAGATTGGGTTCCGTTCGTTAAGAATTGGTCAATTAAAGAAGTATCAGAATCACGATAGAAAATTCTCACTTCATTATGTCCTTCAAAAAATTTAGAAACTGCAGGAACGGTTGCACTTGCATCTCCGCACCAAGGTTCTGTGATGATAAGGATTTTACCATTGAAGTTTTTAGATTTTAGCATTTCTATTTGCTCTTCATCTTCTTTGTAAGTTTTCAACGTTCGGTTCATTCTCTGAAGCCCCAATTCATAATATTCATTATGGTCGTCTTCAGGATTTTGAACTTCAATTCTGCGTTCAGTTTCTTTAATATATTCGTCAAAAGTGACTGCGTTTTGCCAGTAATTTTTCATTTTTAAGTTTTAAATTCTTCTAATCTGATTCATCAAAAATAAGTCCGCAAGAACAAATGCTGCCAAATTTTCCACTACGGGAACTGCTCTTGGCAAAACACAAGGATCATGTCTTCCTTTTCCTTCTACAATAACTAAATTTCCGTCTTTATCTACACTTTCTTGAGGTCTAAGAATTGTAGCAATTGGCTTAAAGGCTACACGAAAATAAATATCCATTCCGTTGGAAATTCCACCTTGAATACCACCAGAAAGATTGGTTTTCGTAGTAAAATCTTCATTGAACAAATCATTATGCTCTTTTCCAGTCATGGTTGCTCCACAAAATCCGCTTCCATATTCAAAACCTTTTGCAGCATTGATATTCATCATCGCTTTTGCCAATTCTGCCTGTAATTTTAGGAAAACAGGTTCACCAATTCCTATAGGAAGATTTTTGATGACACAAGTAATGGTTCCACCAATTGTATTTCCTTCTTTTTTGATTTCCTTGATTTTAGAAATCATCTTTTCGGCGGTTTCTTCATCTGGACAACGAACGTCATTGCTTTCGATTTTAGAAAAATCTAAATCCTGATAAGGTTTCATGCAAAAAATATCTCCCACCGAAGAAACATAAGCATGAATTTCTACATTTTCGGGTAAAATATGTTTCGCCAAAGCTCCTGCTGCAACCCAATTGATGGTTTCTCGCGCTGAAGATTTCCCGCCACCTCTGTAATCACGAATTCCAAATTTTTGGTCATAGGTAAAATCTGCATGAGAAGGTCTGTAGGCAGCGGCAATATGTTCGTAATCTTTCGATTTTTGATTTTCATTATAAATCACAAATCCAATCGGAGTTCCTGTAGATTTCCCTTCGAAAGTTCCCGAAAGAAACTGAACGGTATCACTTTCTTTTCTTTGGGTAACGATGGAACTTTGACCAGGTTTTCTGCGGTCAAGTTGATGCTGAATTTCTTCAAAATTAATTTCAATTCCTGCTGGAAAATTGGTGATAATTCCACCATAAGCTATTCCGTGACTTTCGCCAAAGGTAGAAAGCGTGAGAAAATTTCCTAAATTGTTCATAAAAGCAAAGTTAGTGAAAAGGTACGAGTTGCGAGTTGCGAGTTGCGAGATTTTTGTAACGTAAGAACTCGTATCACGTAACTCGTATCAAAATTTAGAGATAATCTTTTTCAATTCTTCCTTTTCTTCGGGCGATAGTTTTTTCCAAACGAAACCATCTTTTATGTTCTTTGATATTTTTTGCGGAAAAATTCCTGCTTCGTAATATTTTTTTACTGAATATGGAGCAATCGATGGATGTGGCGTATTATAAGCCAAATAATGATGTGGTATGTAAAATTTAAGGTTACCTATTTTAAACTCAGAATATTTAAAAGTCGCAAAAGAAGCTGGTCTATATATCTGTTTCTGAGTAAAACCTTGCATATAATGTCCTGATTTAAAAGAAATAAAATTATTCTGCAACAATTTAGGAAATGATAATGATATAATTATTAAAAAAATTTCTAAAGAGAAACCAATATAAGATATTTTTTCTTGGATAATAGATTTGAAATTAATGAGAAAAAAAACAAAAAACACTCCCATGAAAAAACGGTATTGCGCAGAGAACATTAGCACTAAAAAACTTTTTATAACGATAGAAACAAATAAAGCACTAGTTAATCTATCTTTTTTAATAAAAGTAAACACAACGAATGATAGCATCACCAAAACAAATGCAAAATGGATATATTTTTTATATGAATTTATTGTGAACCAATTGTAAACATAATCCCAAACTGTAAATTTTTCAATTTCTGAAATAGAAAATTTTAAGTCATATGCTTTCATTATTGCAAGCATAGCAGATTCTTTTAGAACCTCGCTGTGAGGCATCCAATAAAGTTTTAGATCACCAATCTGAATAGGAAAAAAAGGATATCCAAAAACTAAAATATTCTTAAAAATATAAATCCCAAGAACCACAATCCCTAATCCCGCATATTTAAAATTCTCCTTTTTAAAAAAATATATAGTAACAAATAACAATACCCAAACAATAGTAGGTTTTATGGTAAAAACAAAAGCAGAAAAAGCAAAAAGTAATTTAACATTTTTATTTCCATTCATCACTTCATTTAAAATAACAAGCGATAATGCAATGGCAGGTAAGTCTGAGTTGGGAGACTGTATAAAAAATAAAAATACAGGCAAAACAAACAACATTGACCAAGCTTTTTTTTCTAAAATATAAAGTAAAAAAACTACTAAAAAAATAACATTTATTCTTAGAAAAACATCTGAAAAATTAGAGAGTCCTGCTTGAAATATATGCCAAACAGACATTTGCGCATATATCAACTCAATATTAGCCAAACCCTTAGTTAAACCAAACTCTCTTAACCAGTGAATACTTGGAACGTAATACCCAAAATGATCAATAATGAAAGGATAATAAGTTCCTGCAAAAATTATAATAAGACTAGGAATCGAAAATTTTACAATCTCTTCCTTTCTGTAATTAAGAAAATCTTTATAACTTCTAAAGTAAAGAAATGACAAGCCCCCAATTAGGATACTTATACTTTCTATCCAAATATTTAAAGGAACAAAAAAAGCTAATACTTGCCAAATTATTGCTAGTAAAAACATCCCTGAAAAAAGCTTTGCAGAAAGACCAGACCAAATCCTCCCAAACAACTTTTGGAAAATCTCACCAAAACCCATTAAAACAGGAAAAATAACCAATAAAGAAAGTAAAATTTTAAGCATTATGTGAATATAAATAAAAAAAATCCTGAAAATTTAAATTTTCAGGATTTGTGTTGTTGTTTGTTTAGGTACCTAGCGGATTCGAACAAATAAATAACATAATACTAATTAAACTAAAATAATCACATAAAAGCCTTTATTTAAAATACTTTATATTTTATTCAATCTTATATAATTTCATATAGTTGCAAAATTATTGACACAAAAAATGACACAATATTAAAAAATTAATTACATTTGAATAATTAAAAATTATAATCATGGCAACTGTAAGTTATTATTTAAGAAGTGAAACATCAAATTCAAAGATTCAAATTCAGTTATCTATCTCTAGTAAATTAAAATTAAGAACGACTACCAACTTATCTATTAACTATAAAGATTGGAGTAAAGACACTCAGTTTCCAAAACAAAACAATCCTGAAAACAAAAAACTTGCGACTATTTTAAGAGAACTTTCAAACTATATTCTCAATCAATATAACAAGGATTTTGAAAAGGGAGTTATTTTCAATACACAATGGCTAAAGGACAATTTAAATAATCATTTTAAAAGAATTGATACTAAAGTAGATGATTCTGTTTTCCTTATTTATTTAAAAAAATATATAGAATTTAAAGAAAGTATATCAGAATACACAATTTGC
The DNA here is from genome assembly GCA_002422665.1 of Flavobacteriales bacterium UBA6196. GTDB lineage: Bacteria > Bacteroidota > Bacteroidia > Flavobacteriales > Weeksellaceae > Cloacibacterium > Cloacibacterium caeni_C. The sequence continues at coordinate 24,193 of DITA01000126.1, read as the reverse complement.
TCAATCAGAAAACTTAAAAACCTAGATGATAGGTTTAAACAATACGAAAAAAAGAAAAAGAAAACTTTTCTAATTAAAGATATTGACTCTAAAACTCTAATTGATTTTAGAAACTTCCTTATAGTAGATTGTAATATGATGGAAACTACTGCTACAAGATTTATCAAAAATTTAAAAACAGTGATTTTTGATGCTGAAAATAACAACAAACAAATAAATCCTCAGGTAAGAGGATTTAGCGCAGGAACAACAAACACCGAACATAAAGTATTTCTATCTTTTGAGGAATTAGAAAAAGTAAAAGAAGTACAAACCATTAATAAGGAACTTGAGATTGCAAAAGATTGGCTAATCATGGGCTGTTATTTAGGACAAAGGGCAAGTGATTTATTGAGAATGAATAAGAAAATGATTTATACTAAAACCGATGCAGAAGGCAATTCTTATAGATTTATTGAAATAACACAACAAAAAACTGGCAATGAAGTAGTAATACCTCTTCACGATGAGGTAGAAACTATATTAAAAAAATATGATGGCGATTTTCCCCCAAGATTTGCCAATACTCAAGATTCTAATACTACCCTCTTCAATAAACATTTAAAAAAAGTGTGTGAAATTGCAGGAATACACGATATAGTAAAAGGAAAAGTATACAACGAGCATAAAAAGAAATATGAAATTCTAGAAATAGAAAAATGTTATTTAGTCTCTTCACACGTTTGCCGAAGAAGTTTTGCAACAAATTTTTACGGGAATAAAATGTTTACGACACCTCAACTAATGGCGATAAGCGGGCATAAAACAGAGACTATGTTCTTACAATACATTGGGAAAACAAAAGATGACTGGGCAATGCAAACCGCAAAAACATTTAAAGAACTCAAAGAACTGAAATTGAAAACATCATAAAATAACAACTAAATACTAAAAAAATAGTAATTGAGTCGCATTTTTTGCGACTTTTGTTTTAATTTTCAATCTTATCAATATGGAAAATATCGAGATAAATTATAGAAATGTTATAATTGATGACTTACTAGAACAATATAAATTAGATTTTTTTAAAAGGTATGAAGAACTAAAAGTACATTATTTAGATTTTCTTAATATTGAGAAGAATAAAATAATATCAATTCTAAAAAATCAACGAGAAATAAGTAAAAATGGCTTATTAGAATATTTAGACGAGAATGGAGATACAGCAGAATTTTTTAAATTATGTGGTAAGCACACTATTCAGATTCTTGAAGACTACAAAAATAAAATACTACAAGAAAAAAATGTTGATAGCGATACAATATATGATATAAGCACTGATATTTTGGAAGATTATGGACTTATGGAATACACAGATGAAAATTTAGAAACAGAAGATTTTTTAATAGAATATTTAAAAACTTACACATATTCATTCTTTTTCCCTGACTATGAAATATCTAAACACAGAATTTATAATTTTATTGAAAATGAAATATTAATAACAACAAAAGATATTAAAAATAAATCAGAGTCAGAAATTGAAAACATAGAATTTGATTTTTCAGAAAATAATGACAAAGTAAAACTTATAATTTTAGAAAAATTAGGCGTAATAGATTATATAAAATCAATTCAACAAAAACCTGAAATTATATCACACACCGCACAAATTTTATCTGCATTCACTGGTATTAAATCGGATAACCTTTATAGTTATTTACACCCTATGATTAGCCCAATAAGAGACGATAATAACAAAAACAGTCCTTATAAAAATACAGACAATTTACTAAAGGCTAATAAACAAATTGATAATTTAAAAATTAATAACACTAACAAATAAATTTAGCATTTTTTAATTTGACTAAAAAAAAGTAATTACTTACTAATTACTTACGAAATCTTTGTTGTATAAAATTAAAACACAATGCAACAAATTCAATTCATCAGCACAACACCAGCTGACTTAATCACAGAATTAAGAAACACATTAATTCCTGAACTCACAGAAAAACTTTCTGTACAATTCCAACCAAAAGAACCAACGGAATACTTAACACGTTCCGAAGTCTGCCGACTTTTAAAAATAAACTTATCGACTTTACACCGTTGGAGGAAAGAAAATATCATTCCTAGCTATGGCTATGGGAATAGAGTTTATTTCAAACGTAGTGAAATTGACGCAATTATTAATCAAAATAAATTGAGTTAATCGCTATGAAGTCATTTTTCAAAGAACTTTTAGAAATCGCAAAGGAATGCGAATTATCTTTTGACGAAGTGTTTATCATATTTTATGACTATGGAATAGTTGACGAATATGGATATTTAACAAATGAAGCATTACAATATAAAAAAGGGGGCAAATAATGCTCCCTAATTGTTCAATATTGTAACAGTGGCAACCATTACAACAACACAAATATAGTAAAAACAAATGATTGATTATACTTCATTCAAAACAGAAAATATAGAAATTATTAACAATACTTATTCTATCATTAAAGATACTTTTTCTCAAGAAAAAACTGAAACAAGGTGGAGAAGAACTCATAAATTCACTAATAAAAATGGAATAGATATTTATTTGACATTTGACCGCTTTGGAAATTATATAAAAATGTTTATTAAATTCAGTCCTCATTCTATTTCTAACAATAATATACATAACGCTAACTTCTTTTCATTAGAAGAAGCGCAAATAAGCATTTTAAACACCTTTAAATCATTGGGAATAGAAAGAGACGATTTAAAATATTTCGGGGTTTCTAACATAGAAATAGCCGTTAATTTTAGAGTTAATAGAGATACTTATTTTATTCTTAATTCCGCTCTATTGTATAGTTGTTATTTTTTCAAAGAAACTCAATTTAAACATTTTAAAACAGCAACCAATGACAAGCACAAATATCTAAAGGTAAAGTTTTATATAAAATCTGAACAGAAAAAAACAGATTCAGAAAGTACTTATTATGAATTAGGCTATTGCGACAAAAATATTATGCGTTTTGAGTTAAAATTAGAAAAGATAAGTGAATTTAAGATACTAGACTTCAGTAATATTGAAAGTTTGTTTCAGGATAATACAGAAGAAATATTACAGAAATTTATATTAGAACATTTTGAAGATATGTTTTTCTTTAATTTAAAAGAAATAGACACTCAAAAACTAAAAACTAAACCCCAATTCAAATGGTTCGGTAAATGGCAAGTTACTGGTTATTGGGAAACTTTAAATGCAAAAGAAAGAAGCAAGGCAAAACAAAAGTACAATAAAACCCCTAAAAAATTTGATTTAAAAAAAGAAATAAGGAACAATATCATTGAAACATTTTCAATGAAAAAAAACTCTGATTTTTCCCTCAAAACGAGCATAAAAAAAGAGGAAGATTTCCCCCCTAAAAAAATAAACCCTCAAAACACACAAAACCCCCTAAATAGTAGTAATATATATGGTAAATTATATAGTAGTGATTATATTGATGTAGGAATACTTCCAAAATATTAAAACATAAAATAATGATATTTAATTATTTATTATTAAATTTGAGAAAACTAAAACCATGAAACCAAATTCACTTATTAAACTTTTAATATTTACAATTTTATTTTTATCATGTTCAAAAGAATATGAAACCAAAATTTTAATTAATCCAAATTTGACATATACCTACAGGGATAATTTACGAGAACAAAATTTTCAAATTACCCTAAAAGGAAATGATTATACGCTAACTGTATTTGATAAATTAGGAAACGTTCACACACAAAGTGAAAAAATCAAAAAAGTTTTAAAGATTGAAGAAGTAAAACATTATGAAGATAGTGAAGAACTAGCTAGATATATTATCACAACTGATTTAGAATTATTTATGATTGTTGAATCTTTTGATAAAACTGAAATTTTCACTTATGGAATACTAAAAGAATATGAAGACCCTAATAAGATGGAAAGTTATAGCTTCAGTGATAAAGAAGTAATATATGCTCAAAAAAAATAAAAATTCTAATCCTATGAAAAAAATTATTTTCTTTCTATTTTTCCCTATTTTATTATTTTCTCAAAGTGATTATTTTCTTAAGAAAAAATATCCAAATTATGAGCAAATTTTAAAACAGGACTTTATTCAACTAGAACCAAAAATATTAACATATAGTGGTACATTATCTGAAATAGTAGGAAATAAAAATAAATTCAAATTTTCTAGTAAATTAAAAGAAAAAGCTTTATTAAATAGAATAAATTACGTTATTAATAATAGTAATATCTTTTATAAAACAAATATGATAGATGATGGCTCAAATAATAGCGTAATTAATTGTACATTTTTTTATACTTTTTATTCTTTATTTTATAGTAATTCGATAAAAAAAACCGCAATTATAACTGCCAAAATAAGAGTTAAAGATTTTGCCTATCAAATTGAAGTTACTGATTTTAATATTGGCTTAAATGAATTACAAAATTATAATTATAAAAATATTATTAGATATGAGCTAGTCAATACTTCGAAAGATTCATTTGATGGTTTAATAAAAAAAGAATTACAATTTGATTGGAATAATTTGTTTTTAGAATTTAATAATATTTTTAGTGATTTTAATAATATAATAAAAGAAAATAATAACTTTTAAATAAAAAACTATCATATGAAAAAAATTATTCTACCAATTAGCATGAGTCTAATTTTTATGTTTCTCTTCTATGGCAGCGCAAAACTTTTTGAAAAAAATATAAAGTACCAAAGAGAAAAAGAAGAAGTTTTAATTAATAATATTATTGAACTTAACAATAAAGTAAATTACTTACATAATAATCAAAGTGATTTAGAAAGTGATTTAGAAAGTAATATTGAGGAAATAAATAATAGAATTGATGATTTAGAATGATAAAAATATTACGTTTCGCCCCGTTTTTACTGCTAATCGTTTTATCATGCAAAGAAACAGCAAAAGATAATGTAAATTTCTCAAGCTATGATAATGCTATATACTATGCAGAAACTCATCAATATAAAATAGATGAAACAACAGATACTTCAGAAAGTGAATGGATAACTTCCGCAGAGTATAAGAGCCAAGATGGAAACGTTGGTTTTCTAATATTAGGAATGAGAGGAGAAAAATATATTTTTGACGAAGTTCCTTTAGAAATTTGGCAAGGCTTCAAGACAGCAGAAGATAAAGGAAAGTATTACCACAAATACATAAGAAAGAAATATAACATGAATCTGAATGACTATCAATAAAAATCAGTTTCAAATTAGAAAAAACTTTTACAAAAAATAGATAGGCGGGTAAAAGATTTAAAAGTCTTTACTCGCTTTTTATTTTGCCTGTTATATACTTATATTATCCTAATAGTAACTAACTAAGTCTTTTTAACGCTCAATAAGAGAATAAATAAACTTTATAATAGTATTTCATTAAATAAGAATGATAATTAGTTTTTGATGACTATTTAAAAGAAATAGATGATATAAGTTCTTTTATATATAACTTCTTTAGTAATAAATAAGCTAAAAAGTGTTTATACACAAATAAAATAATAAATCTTCTATTTCTAATATTTGGAGTATTTAAAAAATCTGAATACTAAGTAAAAAAAATATAGTGTTTGAACTAACACAAATTAATTAAGAAGATTATAAATTTAAGAATATTGACACAAAAATTGACACAGTTAAAAACAAAAAACCCTAAAAACACCATTAATAGATGAGTTTAGAGTTTTGTGTTGAGGTACCTAGCGGATTCGAACCGCTGTAGATGGTGTTGCAGACCACTGCCTAGCCGCTCGGCCAAAGTACCATGTGTTTCGGAGTGCAAATATAGGGATTTTTCAGATTTTTAAAAATTTTAGAAATAGATTTTTTAAAAATTTTCTTCAAATTCTACACTTACGCCTTTCATTTCGCCTTTCATTGGAGGTTTTGTTTTGGTTATTTTCACTTTAACATTCTGAACCTGAGGAAATTCTAATTTTATTTTTCTGATAATTCTTCCAGCTACATGTTCTAATAATTCTGAAGGAATTTTCATCTCTACATGAATAATATCGTTAATCAAAGCATAATTAATGGTATCATTCAAGTCATCAGTCTCAGCAGCTTTGGTAATATCTGCTACAATCTCTGCATTCACAATGTAATATGTTCCCAAAATTTTCTCTTCTGGCAAAACACCGTGATATGCGTAAATTTTAATATCTTCTAAAAGGATTTTACTTTTCATTTCAATAAATTTTGGCTAAAGCCAATTAGATTTTCGTTTTTTCTAAAACGGACTAAAGTCCGTTCCTATTGATTTTCGATAACTATCCACAAATGTAAAGAAAAACGTTCAGAAAAATTCTGAACGTTTTATGATTGTCTAAACTTTGACAAATATTTTGATCTTTGACAAAGTGAAAATTACTTAATCGTTTTACTCAATTCAAGCATAGCTTCGATTGGTTTTAAAGCTTTTAAACGAAGTTCTTCGTCCATAGTAATCTCTGGCAATTCGTATTTCATGCACAAATACAACTTTTCTAGTGTATTTCTCTTCATGAAGAAACATTCTGAACAGTTGCAACTTTCGTCAAAAACCAATGCAGGAATCAATTCTTTATGAGGAGCGCGCTTTTTCATTTCGTGAAGAATTCCTTCTTCTGTAGCGATGATAAATTTCTGACAATCATCTTTTTCTACATAATTTAGCAAAGCTGAAGTAGAACCAATAAAATGCGCCAATTCTAGTACTGGAGTTTCAGATTCTGGGTGTGCAATTAATTTAGCATCAGGATTTTCCGCCAATTGTTTCGCTATTCTTTCCATAGAAAATGCTTCGTGAACGATGCAACTTCCGTCCCACAAAATCATTTCTCTTCCCGTTTTTTTCATCAAATATCTTCCCAAATTTTTATCTGGTGCGAAAATAATCGGTTGATCTTTTGGCAATGCATTGATAATAGTTTCTGCATTAGAACTGGTGACAATAATATCAGATTCTGCCTTGGTTTCTGCATTACAATTGATATAAGTCGCCACCAAAGCTCCAGGATGCTGTTCACGCATTTTTCTAAGACCTTCTCCACTGCAACCATCTGCAAGTGAACAACCTGCCAAAGTATCTGGAAGAACTACTTTTTTGGTAGGATTAAGGATTTTTGCCGCTTCTGCCATAAAATGCACCCCACAAAACGCTATCATATCTGCATCTGTATCTTTTGCAGCTCTGGCTAATTGTAGAGAATCTCCCAAATAATCTGCAATATCTTGAATTTCTCCTGGCTGATAATAATGCGCCAAAATCACGGCATTTTTTTCTTTTTTGAGCTTTAAAATCGCATTAATTAAATCTTGTCCTTGCGGAATTTGAATATCTTTCAAATCCAAAAATCCTTTTACAGGAAGGTTGTTTTTTGCTTTATCTAATGCTTGTTCCATTGGGTAATCGTATTTGGTGTTGGTTTTATTCTTCAATAAAATTTCTTACAATTCGCTCAATTTCTTTCTGAGCGGTTTCTAAATCATCATTAATGATAATTTGGTCAAATTCTTCAGCATACGTCATTTCTTCTTTAGCTTTTGCTACTCTGGTTTTGATGGTTTCTAAATCATCTGTAGCTCTAGATATCAATCTTCGTTCCAATTCGTCAATAGAAGGTGGTGCAATAAAAATAGAAAGGGCATTTTCGCCGAAAATTTTCTTCAGATTTACGCCACCTTTTACATCTACATCGAAGATGACCACTTTTCCTTCTTGCCAAATTCTTTCCACTTCAGATTTTAAGGTTCCGTAGAATTTATCTTGATAAACTTCTTCGTATTCCACAAAAGCATCTTCTGCAATCAGATTTTTAAATTCTTGTACCGAAAGAAAAAAATAGTCTTTCCCATGAATTTCCTCACCTCTCAATGCTCTGGTTGTAGCAGAAATGGAAAATTGAAGTTCAGGAAAAACACCTAAACAATATTTTACCAAAGTGGTTTTTCCACTTCCTGAAGGTGCTGAAAATATAATTACTTTGTTCATAAATATGTTGGATGCGGGAAGTTGGGAGCGGGAAGTTTACATCAAACATCAATCACCCAACATCCTACTTTTACAATACGTTTAACGTTTGTTCTTTAATTTTTTCTAAATCGTCTTTCATCATCACTACCAGTTTCTGGATTTCGTGGTGATTGGCTTTAGAACCTAATGTATTGATCTCTCTACCGATTTCTTGAGAGATAAATCCTAATTTTTTCCCGTTGAAGGTTTCGTTTTGCATCACTTCAAGATAATATTTCAAGTGTTGAGTTAAACGTACTTTTTCTTCGGAAATATCTAATTTTTCGGTGTAATATGCCAGTTCTTGATAGAATCTGGTCTCATCTACATTCTCAAATTCATTCAAAGTATTCTGATAACGTTCTTTTACAGCTATCATTCTATCATCTTCGTAAGGAATTACTTTGAGAAGATTTTCTTCGATATTTTTAAGATTTTTAGCCAGTTCTTCGTGTAAAATTGCACCTTCTGTTTTTCTGAAATCTACAAATTTTGCTAAAGCTTCTTTAATCAAATTTTCCAAAGATTTCCACTCTTCTTCATTTAATTCTGCAGGTTTTCCGTTAATTGCTTCAGGCATTCTGATGGCCATTTTCAAGTATTCGAACTCTTCTGCATTGGGAGAAATCTCACGCAACTGATTCATGTATGCTTTTACAATGTCTTGGTTGATTTTTACATCATTGCAGTCATCGATGGTTTCGCAATTGATATAGCAATCTACTTTTCCTCTGAGAATGGTGTCATTTAACAATTTTCTTACTTCGAATTCTTTTTCTTTATAACGAAGTGGAATTCTCAGATTCAAGTCAAATGATTTGCTGTTAAGCGATTTGAGTTCGATGCTAATTTTTTTTCCTTCAAAAATACCTTCGGCTCTTCCGAAGCCTGTCATTGATAAAATCATAATGTGTATATGTAAGCACAAAGATAAGAAAAGATGCTGAAAGTTAATTTTTTCTTAAAACTTAAAACCGCTAAGACTTCTCATTGTTAATAAGTAGATGAAATAGTCCCAAAAAATCCTTAAAAATTTCGTAAATTTGCCTCTTGATTAAATGACGAATTTCAGTCGTCAGAAAGAAAATTTATTGCATGAAAAGATGGTATCTCTACCCTTTTTCCTTGGTTTATCATTTTGTTACTGCCCTCAGAAACAGAATGTACGATTGGGGAATTTTTTCTTCTACGAAATTTAAAACCCCTATGATTGGCGTAGGAAATTTATCTGTAGGTGGCAGTGGAAAATCGCCTATGGTAATGTATTTGGCAGATTATCTTGCTAAAAATTTTAGAACTGGGGTTCTATCTCGTGGTTATGGAAGAAAAACCAAAGGTTATGGTATTGTAAATTACGATAGTAATTTTAAAATGGTGGGTGATGAAGCCATGCAACTCTTTGAAAGATTTAAAAACAGATTTGTCATCGGCGTTTGTGAAGACCGCGTTTTTGGAGCAAAAAAAATCATCGAAGACATGGATTTAGATGTACTTCTATTAGATGACAGCTACCAACACCGTAGAATAAAACCTGGTTTTAATATTCTTTTGACGGATTACAATGACCCGTATTTTAAAGATTTTGTTTTACCTGCTGGAAATCTTAGAGAATCAAGACGTGGAGCAAAACGTGCTGACATCATCGTAGTAACCAAGTGTCCAGAAAATATTACAGAAGAAAAAAAACAATTCTATATTTCTAGAATTAAACCTAGATATTACCAAAAAGTGTTCTTCTCGACCATCAATTATGATGAAGAAATTTTCTGTTTTGACCCAAAATTGAAACTTCCAGATAACAACATGAGTTATTATGACATACTCCTGATTACAGGAATTGCCAACCCAAAAACCTTTGTGGAAGAAGTAAAAAGATACAGTTCAAATGTTAAACACTTGCGATTCAAAGATCATCACAGTTTCACCACAGAAGATATTTCTCTCATCAAAAAAGAATATGAAAAACTTGGAGAATATAAATTGATTTTGACCACAGAAAAAGATTATGTTCGCTTAAAAGGTTTCGATTATTTAAGAGAAAAATTATATTATTGGCCGATTAATGTAGAAATAGACCGCGAAGAAGAATTTAATCAAATCATTCAAGATTATGTTAGAAAAAATTAAACAAACCGCCGAATTCATCCAAAATATTATTCAAGAAACTCCTGATTTCGCCATCGTTTTGGGTTCTGGTTTAGGCAAATTACAAGAAGAAGTAGAGGCCATTCACACTTTAGAATATCATGAAATTCCTAATTTCCCGCAAACTACAGTAGTAGGTCACGGTGGAAAATTGATTTACGGGATTTTAGAAGGTAAAAAAGTATTGATGATGAGTGGCAGATTTCACTATTACGAAGGTCATTCTATGGAAACAGTAACTTTTCCTTTTAGAGTTTTTAAACTGTTGGGAATTCAGAATTTAATCGTTTCTAATGCTTCTGGAGGAGTAAATCCTAATTTCAGAGTGGCAGATATTATGATTATCGAAGACCATATCAATATGATGCCAGAACATCCGCTTCGTGGTAAAAACATTGATGAATTAGGACCTAGATTCGTAGATATGAGTGAACCTTACAACAGAAAAATGATTGCAGTAGCAGAAGAAACGGCTAAAAATTTAGAAATTAAAGTGCACAAAGGTTGTTATGTTGCACTTCAAGGTCCAACTTTCGAAACGCCTGCAGAATACGGAATGGTAAGAGCAATTGGTGGCGATGCAGTAGGAATGAGCACTGTTCCAGAAGTGATTGTAGCAAAACACATGGGAATGGATTGTTTCGGAATTTCTATCATTACGGATGTTGGCGGACCAGAAATCGCTTTCACTGTTTCTCACGAAGAAGTTTTACAAGCGGCTAATAAAGCAATGCCAAATGTGATTAAAATTGTAAAAGGCTTGGTGAAAAATTATCAATAAATGAATTTTTGCTTCGCAGTGAATTTTTAAAATATTACGCTTCAATTTTTTTGGAGCGTTTTTTTATGAAAATTCTATAACGTTACTATAAAATTCTATAAAGACTTAATGGCAGCATTAGCCTAATTTTGTTTCAAAGTAAAAAAGGAAAAAAATGGATACGTTTAGATTAGTTGCCTTTAAAGTAGCCTATTTCCTTCTCAAGAGGAAAGATAACTATACCTAATCTAAATATTTTTCATAGGAAGCACCTCGATTTTCGAGGTGTTTTTTTTGTTTCTAAGTTTTTAAAAAAACTTTCATACATAAGAAAATTATGTATATATTTGTAATGCATAATTTACATAGGTATGAAGAAAAACGCATTATATAAAGGAACTTTACAAAATATTATTCTGAAACTTCTCGCTTCAGAAGTAAAAATGTATGGTTATCAGTTGACGCAACGTGCTAAAGAACTTACAAAAGGTGAATTGGAAATGACAGAAGGTGCACTTTATCCTTTGTTACACAAATTAGAAAATGAAGGAGTTATTTATTCTGAAATGCAACAAGTAAATGGTAGAGATAGAAAATATTATTTGCTGACCGAAAAAGGAAAAAAACAACAAGCCTTACAAGAAGAAGAAATGAAATCTTACCTATTTAATCTGAATGCAATTTTTAATATTTAAAAACAACAACCATGATTACCGAACAACAAGAATCAGAAATCCGCAATTATCTGCTCTCAAAAAAACTGCCGATTGATATTTTAATAGAAGTAAACGATCATTTTGTTTCTCAAATTAATGATTTACAAAGAGAAGAAAATTTAAGTTTTAAAGATGCTTTTGAGAAAACTAAAGAAAATTGGAAAGAAGAGTTAAAGACTACTGTTCCTTTTTATGTTCTTGCCAACAAAGACAAAGGAGCTATCACAAATTTTGAAAAAAAGATTAGAAAAATAGAAAACTATAATGTGTTAAAAATTTCTTTAGTTATTTCGTTTTTTCATCTGTCTCTATTTTTCATATTATCAAATTTTTATGATGTAAAAAATTTAAGAACCTATTTTTTCATATTTATCATTTTTCCCGTTATAACTATCGTTTATAATTATATTTTCAATTCTTTTGCCTATAAAGAGAAATTTAAGGAAATTAGATTTTCTGTTTATCATTGGCGAATTTTCTTAATCTTTTCTTTAGGATATTTTGGTTTACAATACATAAAACCTTTTGATGAAGTCATTTCTAATTTATATCAAAATAAGCTGGATTTTGAAACCATTACTAAACTTATTGTTTTTATCATTTTAGTAATTGGTTTCAATTATACGGGAGTTGCACAATTTAAATTTGCAAAAACAATGAAAAAAGTAAAACCTTTCTTAAAATATTTATAAAATGTTTACAGATTCTCAACTCACAGAAATCCGCAATTATCTGCTCTCAAAAAAACTGCCAATCGATATTCTCATCGAAGTAAATGACCATTTTATTTCTCAGATTTCAGATTTGCAGAGAGAAGAAAATTTGAGTTTTGAGGAAGCTTTTGAGAAAACTAAATTAAGTTGGGACAAAGAATTGAAACCATATTATCATGGAGATTTGGATTTACTAGATAAAAGCAAATTATTAAGAACAATCAACCGAAACAATTTTTACTCTTTGGCAAAGAAAAGCTTGATTTTTACTTTTTCAATTATTTTAATTCTAATATTCTTGTCATTGATATTAAATTTCAAAATTTATAAATATTCTTTTGTATTAATTATTAGTTCAGTTTTATCCATTCCTTTAATTAATTATTTTAAACATAAAAAAGATTTTAGCCTTCAAAAAAAATATACAAAACATATTATCATTTCTATTCAAGAATACACTATGTTAAGCATTGGAGGAATTTATTTTTATTTTAAATTTTTAGTTGATGGATTCAAAGTAGCAGAGATGTTTAAAGACTTTTTCTACATTCAAAATTTTGAAAACTTCATATTTGGACTTTTTATCACATTTACTTTACTGTTTGTTAGTTTTTTATCTATTTTTTCTCAAAAAATCTATCTTTCAAAAATCGAAAAAGTAAAACCTTTCTTAAAATATTTATAATACTTTCAAAACTTAAAGGATTTAGAATCAATTAAGGTTTCATTTTTATAATAATTTTTTAAAATCCCCAATTCCTTATCTTTGTGTATGCAAATTCCACAGAGAAAAATCATACATGTAGATATGGATGCGTTTTACGCTTCTGTGGAACAGCACGATAATCCTGAACTCAAAGGAAAACCCATTGCAGTAGGCGGTGAACATAGAGGTGTAGTTGCCGCAGCAAGTTACGAAGCTCGAAAATTTGGCGTTCGTTCTGCCATGTCTAGCAAAATTGCCAAAGAAAAATGTCCGCATCTGATTTTTGTAAAACCAAGATTTCATCGTTACAAAGAAATTTCGCAAAAAATCAGAGAAATTTTTCATGAATATACCGATTTGGTAGAACCGCTTTCTCTTGACGAAGCCTATTTAGACGTTACCGAAAACAAGAAAAATATAGAATCTGCAAATGAAATAGCAAGAGAAATTCGTCAAAAAATTTTTGAAGAAACAGGGCTCACTGCTTCTGCAGGAATTTCGGTGAATAAGTTTTTGGCCAAAGTAGCTTCGGATATCAATAAACCAAACGGACAAAAAACCATTCATCCTACTCAGATTTTAGATTTTTTAGAAGAACTTCCGATTGAAAAATTTTACGGAATCGGAAAAGTTACTGCCAATAAAATGTACAGTTTACAGATTTTCAAAGGCAAAGATTTGAAGGCAAAATCTCTGGAAGAACTGGCAAGACTTTTCGGGAAATCTGGAATTTATTATTACAATGTGGTACGCGGAATTCATCATGGAGAAGTAAAACCTCACCGAATTCAAAAAAGTGTAGGTGTAGAACATACTTTTTGGGATGACATCAACGAAGATGAAGAACTTTACCAAAAACTAAAATCGCTAAGCGAAGAACTAGAATCTAGACTTTCGAAAAGAGAAATTAAGGGCAAAACTTTGACCTTAAAAATAAAATACAAGGATTTTTCTCAATACACCCGAAGCAAAACACAAGAAGTTTACTATGAAAACGCTGAAGATTTCTACGAAACTGCTCAGAAACTTTGGGAACTAAGACCTTATAATAAAGCTATTCGTTTGTTAGGTTTATCGCTTTCTAACCTCAACACAGAAGAGAAAAAACAAATTTCTGTACAACTCAAAATTCCTTTTGAAGAATTCGAAAAAGAATAATTATAAAATAATTCCCTGAAAATCTGTAAATTAATTTCGGTTCATCGTTCTAATTTTGCAATATCAAAAAAAGAAATGATGAACGGAACCATGATTCAATATTTCCATTGGTACACAGAAGGCGATGGAAAACTTTGGGAAGAAGTACAACAAAACGCAGAATATTTAGCAGAACTTGGCATTACTATGGTTTGGTTACCACCTGCTTACAAAGCTAATGGTGGCGGATTTTCTGTGGGTTATGATCCTTATGATTTATTTGACTTGGGAGAATTTGACCAAAAAGGTGGAATTCCCACCAAATATGGAACCAAAGAACAATATATTTCTGCCATCAATACGCTCCGAGAAAAAGGAATTGGAGCAATTGTAGATATTGTGCTGAATCACAAAGCTGGCGGTGATGAAAAAGAACGTTTCCAAGTGTACAAAGTAGACCCAAACAATCGACAAAATTTCATTTCTGAGCCTTTTGAAATAGAAAGTTACACTAAATTCACTTTCCCCGGAAGAAATAAAAAATATTCGGATTTCGAATGGAATTTCACTTGTTTTACAGGCGTTGATTTTGCCGAAGGTGAAGAGGGAGATTTCATTTATCAAATCATTAACGAACATGGTGAAGGTTGGGAAGAAATGACCAGCGATGAAAAAGGAAATTACGATTTTTTGATGTACAATGACATCGAACATCGCAATCCTCATGTAAGAGAAGAACTCAATTATTGGGGAAAATGGTATCATGAAACCGTCGGCTTTGAAGGCGTTCGTTTAGATGCTGTAAAACATCAATCGCCAGAATTTTATAAAGAATGGCTTCAGTTATTACGAGCCAATACTGGTAGAAACCTCTTTGCAGTAGGAGAATTTTGGGCTCCCGGTGAATTGCCACTTTTAGAAAAATATATTGAAGAAACCGAAGGTTGTATGAGCCTTTTTGATGCTTCTTTGCATCATAATTTGCATACTGCTTCACAATCGGGAAGCGAATTTGATTTGCGAACTATTTTCGACAACACTTTGGTTCAATCTCAACCCAATTTATCAGTTACGGTGGTTGATAATCATGACACTCAACCTTTGCAAGCTTTAGAAGCTCCTGTAGAATCTTGGTTTAAACCGATTGCTTATGCATTAATTCTATTAAGACAAGAAGGTTTTCCTTGTGTTTTTTACCCAGATTTATTTGGAGCCACTTACAAAGATTATGGCAATGATGGCAATGAACACGAAATTTTCATAGAAAAAGTAGACCAAATAGAAGAACTTTTGAAATTGAGAAAAAATAATGCTTACGGAATGCAAAGAGATTATTTCGAAGATGCTAATTGCATCGGTTGGACTCGAGAAGGTGATGGCGAACATAAAGGTTGTGCAGTAGTCATCAGCAATAAAGACCAATACGAAAAACCTATGGAAATGGGAACGCAATATGCTGGTCAGTATTTTTATGACGCATTAGGAAGATTCGAACATACTGTTCAAATTGATGAAAATGGCTGGGGAAATTTCACTGTTCCTGCAGGAAATGTAAGCGTTTGGATTCCTGAATAATTTATTTCAAAGCTTTTTTAACCTCTGAAAATTTCCCATCAATAGGTTCTGAAATTTTTAAACCGAGAATTTCCGCAACCAAAGGATAGATACTCACATTCTGGAATTCATTGATTTCTATGTGATTTCTGAAAACATTTCCCCAAGCGTAAAAAACGGCTTTCATTTCTGGTGTTTTTCTAGGATTGTAGCCATGTTTTCCTGCAGAAGTAGATTTTCCTTTTTCTAAAAATATTTTTGGTGCATTCGGAACTAATAAAATCTGACCGATGCGGTTATATTGGTCATCTTTTGTTCCATAATGCAGTTTTCTAGGAAATTTTTTGGTCAAAAAAACTTGGTAATCTTCAGTTTTTGAGTTTTTCAATTCACGATATGTAGATTTTACCTCATCAGGATTTTTAACCACCACTCTGAGTAAGGTTTGAGAATTATAAATATCAAATCTTTCTTTATTGAGAAGCATTTCTGGAATAGAAAGCGGATTTTCTTTGTCAACTTTAATCATTCCATGGTCTGAAACGAAGATAAAATTCACGTTTTTCAAACCCAATTGATTCACTTTTTCCACCAAATTACCGATGGCGTTATCTACCAATTGTACAGATTTTTCGGCTTCTGGAGATTCTGGTCCAAATCGATGACCTGCTCCATCTACTTCTGGAAAATAAAGTGAAATAAAGTGCGGACGAACATTTTCTGGCAATTTTAACCAGTTCACTACTTTATTAATTTTTTCTTCTGGTGAAAATTTTTCGTGGTAGTGATAATAGTATGTTGGTCTTGTTTTTCCAGCGTCACTTGCAGAGCCAACCCATTGTAGAGAAGCGGTAACCATTCCTTGTTGCTCTGCTAAACTCCAAAGCGGAATTCCGCCGTACCAAGAACCGTCTTCTGCATTTTCTTTTTTATTCATTGCATACGCTTCTTTTCTGGAGTAATCATAGAAAAAATTATCTACCAAACCGTGATGAGAAGGATATAAACCTGTAATAATAGACCAATGATTCGGGAAAGTAATGCTTGGGTAACTTGGCAACATGGCTTTTGCTTTTACGCCTTCATTTGAAAATTTTTGAAGATTTTGAGCATTATATTTTTCGGTATAATCATATCTGTAACCGTCTGCAGAAATAAAAATAAGGTATGGCTTTTCTAGTGCTTCTGTTGAATTAAATCTATTAGGAGTAATAACTTGGGCTGTATCAACCGCGAGATTATGTTGAGCAAAAAAGAGAGAAAACAGAAAAATAGTGAAACCCGAAAATATTTTTTTCATTACAGATGATTTGCTACAAAAATACTCAGATTTGTCGAAATTCCATTGAACTAAAAATTAAAAAACCACTTTTAGAAGTGGTTTCATAATTTATAAATGATATTTTAAATTCAATCCGAAAAAGAAGTAAGCTTTTCTAGGTCCAGGATTTACATCTGCATAATTAAGCAAATTGGTCGCTTTGTTATCATTGGTATTATTTCCTACAAATAAAAAAGTATAGTTTTTTTGATTGGTGAGATTATTTCCGATGGCAAAAACATCTACATCATATTTCCCGAATGTTTTTTTGTAACCTAATTTCATGTTCAGTAATGAATAATCTTTAACCAAATTTACATTAGCAAAATCCGAATAAACTTTGCCTAAATAATTGAAAGTATTATTCAAATAAATTCCATATTTAGTATTGAAATCAATTCCGATAGCATATTTATCATCAGGAACTCCAACTACTTTTTTGCCTGAAAAATCAGTTCCGCTATTTACAAAATCAGTGTATTTAAAATCATAATGTGAATAATTGACAAATGGTGTAATTTTAGAAATAAAAGCAGATTCATTAGTATAATTATATCCTAAACTAAGTTCTAGACCTTTGTTTTTTTGATTTCCTGTATTAGCCCAATAACTGTACACATTATTGCTAGAATCCGTTCCGTTTAACTGTGTGAGTTTATTATTAACATTGATATTAAACAATGAAATTTGATAATCAAATTTGGTTTTCATCAATAAACCATGTACACTGAAATCCCACATTTTTGCTTTTTCGGCTTCTAAATCATCATTTACGGTATTAATGATTCCGCCAGAAACAAAAGAAGTAGAAGCTGTAGGAGCATTATAACCTTCGCTGTAACTCAAATTAAAAATCTGATTTTTCCATCTTTTTTGAACGGCAAAATGAGGAGTTGCCACAGTTTTATAATTTTTACTGAAAGATAAATCTTTATTATATCCAGGAACTAAACCGCCAAAAGCCAAAAGATCTTCTCTGTCATAATTTATTCTGTTCAAACTTACTCCAGCCAAAAACGTAAAATCCCAAGGTTTGTAGGTGAGTCTTTCGATTGCGAAATAATTGCTTTGGTTATTGTTATATTTAAAATAAGAACCTTTAGAAATAGGCGACATTTCTAGTGGATTATTGGGATTAGTTCCTGTAAATCGATAATTAGAAATCTGTGAGCGCGAATTTTGAACTTCTGCTCCAAAATCTAATTGATTGATAAAACTTCCCCACTGATGATTGTGTTGAAATACTGTTCTAAAACCTACATTAGGACTGCTAGAAACCTCGAAAGCTTTGTCTGCAATTCTGTCTTGATTGATGGAAGAATAGAAAACAGTGGTGGAATTTTTAAAATTTTTAGAAATTTCCCAAATATGACCTAATCCTACTCTAGTAGAGTGAATTTTACTGCCAGAACCTTTGATTATGTAAGAAGGATTTCCGTTATCAATTCCTGCATAGTAATCGTTATAGGAAATTTGTCCAGACACTTTTTCGTGAGAAAAACCTTGACTTGCGAATAAAGTTATGCGCTGTTTCGGGTTTAATTTATATTCACCATTAATATTCACAAAATTTTTCAAGCCATTTCCGCTTGGTCTGTAACCGTCAGTTTCTATGTGACCATAGTTCACATTCAAAGAGTAGTTGGTGTCAGAAGAATTGAGCTGTGTTATCGACTGAAAATATTTGTGAGAACCCAACATGGTATTTTGGGCAATAGAAGTTCCTTTTTCGAAGCTTGGTCTTGTATAAAATTTCACTGTTCCGCCAATTCCGCCTCCGTAAAAGGTAGAAGCAGGACCTTTAATCACTTCAATATTATTGACATAAGAGAAATCTACATCATCTAATAGTGTAATTCCTTCTGCATTGGTTAATGGCATATTGTTCCAATAAACTTTTACGCCCCAATTGTTAAATTTTTGGTCATTCCCAAATCCTCTGATGACAATTCTCTGTCCGCCAATATTTGTTCTTTTATCTACTTGAACACCCGAAATGGTAGAAAGAGATTGTTCTATAAGCGCAGAATTATTTCTATTAAGGTCTTCATCTGAGAGAATTTCTGTGGCTTGAGCATTTTTAGCGAATTCATTTCGCTCTTGATTTACTTTTTTACGTGCTTTTAAAGTAATTTGTTCGATGTTTTTTTCTGTAGCAGAAGTTTGTCCATAACTATATTGTGCAAACAATACAATCACTGCTAATAAAGTCTTTTTCATTAAAATCTATCGGTTAAAACTGATTAAAATATTGGATATAATATTGATTATTTCTTTGAATCTTGATAAAAGAAATAAAGAGAGGTTTTAAAACCTCTCTTTATGATTTATGAAACTTTATCTTGTTGATTAGAACGGGGTTTATATTGTAATTTTTTCAACTTAAAAACTTTTGTTTTGTTAGTCTTTGTATTATAATATTCTATCCCAAAACTATTTTTCTCAATAGGATTCTTGAGTTCAATTTCTTTTTCTATTCCTTCAGAAATTCTGGATTTTATTTCTATTATATTTCCCTTTTCTTCTACTTCTACATTGAATTTTTTATCATTAATCAAAAAATGTTTTATCTGTAGATTTTTAGAAGTTTCTTTGTCAATTACCATTATAAAATCCTTTCCTCTCACGTCTTTTACTCCACCAAACCAATTGGTGTAATAAGCTTCTACAATGATGATATCCTTTTTACAAGAAAAAGAAAAGAATAGACTGATCAAAAGAAATAAAAATAGCTTTTTCAAGTTCTAATTTTTTTTTAAAAATTTATCTTACAATAAGTTTAGAAGAGAAAATGTGTTCACCTTCTTTTTCAACTTTTACAATGTAGTGTCCTTTCGGTAGACTTGGTGAGATTTTTTCTTCTGCATTCACTCCATTTTTAGTGAAAACTAATTTCCCTGAAATATCAAAAACATTTACGATAACGTTCTTGTGTTTTGCATTCATTTTCAGGTAGAAATCTCCTCTTGTAGGATTAGGATATACTCTATAGATTTCTTCTACTGAAGTTTCTGTAGTCGCTAGATTGGTATCATTCATAGTTGTGAATATACCTCTACCATAAGTAGAAGCTAAGACAGTTCTCGTACTTGGTCTATAATCTAAATTGGTGATTCTTACGTTTCCTAAACCATTTGTATATTGAGACCAAGTTGGTGTAGCACTTAGGAAATTGGTAGTTCCCCAAACTCCTAATTCTGTACCTAGAATCACTTCATTTTTATTTTCCGGATTCATCAAAGCACTTCTAATTGGCATATCAGGAAGGTTTCCTTCTTTACTATTCCAAGTTGTCCCTCCATCTGTAGTATAGAAAACACTATCAGTATTATAATTAGAAATGGTAACGATGATTTCATTATCATTAGTACCATACTGAATATCAGAAATGGCTCCTACGAACGGAACGGTTAATTCTGTTATAGTAGGTGAAGAAAGATTGGCATTCGTAACCTTAAATAATCTACCATTATCAAATCCTACCATAAGTGTAGTTGAAGTTGCTTGATAAGGAGATACTGATAAATAGGATACATCCTCATCAGAAAAAATACCCATATAAATTTTAGATTTATCTAGATAAAATGGATTATTACTTGATAAACCAGTTACTCTATTTAAAGTAACTTCTTTTGTTGTTTCATCTTGATTAGCATAAGAATAGAATATATCTAAATTTCTATCTAAAGCAGCTTCATTGATGAAATGTCCTAAATCGTTATCTGGCGCGTCAATTAAGTATACTTTACTTTTACTTGCAGCGTGATATAGATAATGATTATTATAAATGTAGCTATTAATTTTATAAAGATTATTATCATCAAACTCTACAAATGCGCCATCTCCACCATCATAATAATCATCTGAATAAAGATTATTCGCTAATGGAGCTCCTGTAAATCTTCTTGTTCCGTTATCTTGCGCACCTGCTAAAATTTCTTCAGTAGAAT
Source organism: Flavobacteriales bacterium UBA6196 (assembly GCA_002422665.1). Classification (GTDB taxonomy): domain Bacteria; phylum Bacteroidota; class Bacteroidia; order Flavobacteriales; family Weeksellaceae; genus Cloacibacterium; species Cloacibacterium caeni_C. The sequence goes on along the minus strand of DITA01000126.1, from coordinate 3,169 downwards.
TGGTCTTACTAGGATTCATTTTTGCATCATAGAATTGGGTAACATTATATCTATTATTTCTTACTGAAATTCCTGTATTAGTAACAATATTAGCTTTATTAGCACAGAAATATATTCCACCATCATTTCCAAATGCAATCTGGCTACTATTTTTAGGATTGAAAACTATAGCATGCTGGTCTGCGTGAACTTCGGAAACCGAAAGCGTAGCCAACTGACTATTATTAGACCATTTAGAAATTTGAGTCCACGTAGAACCAGAATTGGTACTTTTAAATAAATCAATACCTCCTACATAAACCGTAGCATCATTGGTAGGATCTGTTACAATTACCAAATCATAGAAACTTTGGCCTCTGGTAAAATCATTAGCTGGAATACCAGCATACCCTTGTTCGGGAATTGCAACATCCGCATCTTGTGGTAAAGTAACACCAGAGCCACTAACATTACTAGCAGACCAAGTAGAACCTGTATTAGTAGTTTTAATAATTCTCACAGGTTCTGTAGAACCACTTCCCTGAAGCAAACCATAAGCTACAGCACCGTTTGTCTTAGAAAGCGCAATTTGTACTCTAGAACCTTGCAAGTTTGCATTATAAACATTGGTAAAATTTACACCATCCGTAGATCTATAAATTCTACCACCAGTTGGTAAAGAATTTCCAAATAAAGAACCTCTTGTAGAAACCCAAACAGAATTATCTGCCCCAATTTCTATCTGTTGAATATTATATCCAATATCAGCTCCGGCGTGCGCAATTAAATTTCCTCCTACTTTCGTAAAAGAGGCTCCTGCATCTGTAGATTTATAAAGCCCTGATTGATATAGTCCATGAAAGCCTTCGTTATAACCGCCACTTACTCCCGCATAAACTTCGGATACACCTCCATTGTTTCTTACTTTAATATCATTCACGTAGAAATAACCATTTCTAATTCCTTGTGAGTTATAAGTATTTGCTGGTGCAAAAATTTGTGTCCAAGTTGCACCTCCATTTGTAGTTTTCCAAATACCAGCTCCTACATTATCTTGTGTAGAAGATTCACCAGTTCCCACATACATAATTTGTGGATTATTAGGATCTGCAGCAATACATACTACAGAAAGATTTGCCCAAAAATCATTAATTGGAGACCATTCAGATGAAGCATTGGTAATATCATTATTTACCCAAAGTCCTCCAGAAACTCCACCGGCAAAAACTCTTTTTCCAGTAGCATCATTTGGATCAAATAAAATTGCCCTAGTTCTTCCTCCTACACTATATGGTCCTCTCTCAAACCATTGTGTGTTATTAATTGAGTTAATTCTTTGATTGGAACTAGAAATAATATTTCCTAGAAAAGATATGTTTTGTTTTGGAGCGTATTTTCCAGATTTAATTTCATTATTTAGTTTCACTAAACTCTGAAACTTATTCTCGCCAGTTACTGGATCAATCGTATTTTTTAAATCTCTGATGTTATATTCTTTTGGTGGAACTTGTCCATCAGATTTTAATTTGCTGGCATTATTTTCTATATTCTTAATGTGACTTTCGAGAGTAGCTCTTCTTTCATTAAGAGTTTGCGAATAAACATTACTTACAAATAGTAAAAGCAAAAAAGTAAATAGGTAATTTTTTTTCATTTGAATATTTTTTACGAAGATAAAGACTTTTTTTGCAAAAAAAAATCCTAGCCCTTTAAAAGACTAGGATTTAGAATATTTTATTAAGTTTTGATTATGCTTGAGCATTACCAGCACCTACTACAAAAGGTTCAACTTCTTTTATTTCTCCGAATTGAGCTTCATAGTTTTGGATATTTTGTTGAAGAGCAGCTAAAACTCTTTTTGCATGAAGCGGAGCAAGGATTACTCTGCTTCTTACTTGAGCTTGCTGAACTCCTGGCATTAATTGAATGAAATCTAATACAAACTCAGATGGAGAGTGGTTTACTAATGCAAGGTTGCAATAAGCACCAGCTGCTACCATTTCGTTTAATTGAATATTAATGTTTTGATCTTGGTTTTGGTTGTTATCCATTTTTATAAGTTTTAATAAGTTAATATTTTATATTCAAAAAAAAAGAAGGTTTAAAGAACAGTAAAACTGTCTTTAAACCTTACATTCATATTAATTTAAATCCTCGAATTCTTTTTTAGAACCCACGATTACACTTTGATAATCTTTAAGACCTGTACCTGCAGGAATTCTATGTCCTACGATTACATTTTCTTTAAGACCGTTTAGTTCGTCTACTTTACCAGACACTGCTGCTTCGTTTAGAACTTTAGTAGTCTCCTGGAATGATGCTGCAGACATGAAAGACTTAGTCTGTAAAGCTGCTCTGGTAATACCTTGTAATACAGGCGTTGCAGTTGCAGTAAGTGCTTCACGAACTTCTACTAATTGAAGGTCTTCTCTCTTCAGTTTAGAATTTTCGTCTCTCAATTCTCTAGCGGTAATCATTTGACCAGCTTTGAAAATTTTAGAATCTCCTGGTTCAGTTACAACTTTCAATCCGAAAACTCTGTTGTTTTCTTCAAGGAAATCATATTTATGTTCTAGACTGTTTTCAAGGAATTGGGTATCACCTCCGTCTACGATTTCTACTTTAGTCATCATCTGTCTTACGATGATTTCGAAATGCTTATCGTCAATTTTTACCCCTTGTAAACGGTAAACTTCTTGAATTTCGTTTACTAAGTACTCTTGAACAGC
>DITA01000126.1:0-347 GCA_002422665.1 Flavobacteriales bacterium UBA6196 | reverse complement strand
AATTCGGTTACTCTTGGTAAACCTCCTGTGATATCCCCTGCTTTTGCAGATTTTCTAGGAATTTTGATTAAGACTTTACCCGCCTTAATTTTTTCACCATCATTTACCATTAAGTGAGCTCCTACTGGTAAGTTGTATGCTTTTTGCTCAACTCCTTTAGAATCTACCACTTTCAAGGTAGGAATGGCTTTCTTATTTCTAGATTCTGAGATTACTTTTTCTTCGAAACCTGTTTGTTCGTCGATTTCTAATTGGAAAGAAACCCCTTGAATAATATCTTCGTATTCTACTTTACCAGCAGTTTCTGCGATGATAACCGCGTTATATGGATCCCATTTTGCAATAAG
>DITA01000088.1:0-28807 GCA_002422665.1 Flavobacteriales bacterium UBA6196 | reverse complement strand
AAGTTTTTTTGAAAAAATTACAAATTTATTTGTTTGAAAATTTGTGAGTTCAAAAAAATATCTATAATTTTGCACACTCAAAATACATAGTAGTAAAAAAGAACATCGAGATATGTCAAGAATTTGCCAAATAACAGGTAAGCGTGCAATGGTAGGAAACAACGTTTCTCACGCAAATAACAAAACGAAAAGACGTTTTGAAATTAATTTATTAGAGAAGACATTTTATCTTCCAGAGCAAGAAAAAAGCGTAACATTAAGAGTTTCTGCTCATGGTTTGAGAGTTATCAATAAAATTGGTATCGAGGAGGCGATTGAAAGAGCAACAAGAAACGGATTTTTAAAATAATAAGAAATGGCTAAGAAAGGAAATAGAGTTCAAGTAATTCTTGAGTGCACAGAGCACAAAGAAACAGGTGTGGCTGGAATGTCTAGATACATCACCACAAAAAATAAAAAGAACACTACGGAAAGATTAGAGCTTAAAAAGTACAATCCGGTTCTTAAGAAATATACAGTTCACAAAGAAATCAAGTAATCTTTAAAAATATTAAAAGATGGCAAAGAAAGTTGTTGCAACGCTTCAATCAGGTCAGTCTAAAAAAATGACCAAAGTTGTGAAAATGGTAAAATCTCCTAAGACTGGAGCTTACGTTTTCGAAGAAAAAGTAATGAATGCAGACGATGTAGAAGCTTATTTAAAAAAATAATTCTACGTCTTGTATAAACATATAAAACTACTCAATTTTTTGGGTAGTTTTTTTGTTATCTTTGTGAATCTAAAATTTTAAAAACAATTTTAACGATTTGTTTTACAAATCTCAAATCTCAAATGCGGAGCATTCACGAACTCCAAAATTATAATAAAAAATTCGTGAGTAAATCTCAAATCTCAAATCTAATATATGAGTTGGTTTAAAAATATATTTAAAAAAGAGGAAAAAGAATCTCTAGACAAAGGTTTAGAAAAATCGAGTCAAGGTTTTTTTGATAAAATTTCTAGAGCAGTAGTCGGAAAGTCTAAAGTAGATGATGAGGTTCTAGATGAGCTAGAAGAAGTACTTATTGCTTCTGATGTAGGTGTAAATACCACTGTAAAAATCATCGAAAGGATAGAGGCGAGAGTAGAAAGAGATAAATATGTAAACACGTCTGAATTGGATAAAATTCTTCGTGAAGAAATTTCTGCTTTGCTTTTAGAAAATCCACATTCTCAAACCAAAAATATAGACGAAACCAAAAAGCCATACGTAATTATGGTAGTTGGAGTAAATGGAGTAGGAAAAACCACTACGATTGGGAAATTGGCAAATCAATTTAAGTCACAAGGTTTGAAAGTGGTTTTAGGAGCTGGAGATACATTTAGAGCTGCAGCAGTAGATCAATTGGTGATTTGGAGTGAAAGAGTAGGTGTTCCTATTGTAAAGCAAAATATGGGTTCTGATCCTGCTTCCGTAGCTTTTGATACAGTTCAAAGTGCTGTAGCACAAAACGCAGATGTAGTCATTATTGATACTGCAGGAAGATTGCATAATAAAATCAACTTGATGAATGAGCTTTCTAAAATTAAACGTGTTATGCAGAAGGTTTTGCCAGAAGCTCCACACGAAGTTTTATTGGTTTTAGATGGTTCTACTGGTCAAAACGCTTTTGAACAGGCAAAACAATTTACCGCTGCTACAGAAGTTACCGCTCTTGCAGTGACAAAGCTAGATGGAACCGCGAAAGGAGGTGTAGTCATTGGAATTTCAGACCAGTTTCAGATTCCTGTAAAATACATTGGAGTAGGCGAAAAAATGGAAGATTTGCAATTATTTAATGGTGAAGAATTTGTAGATTCTTTTTTTAAAAAGAGATAAGAAATATACTTTATAAAATTAAAATCGCCGTTTCAAAATTTTTGAAACGGCGATTTCGTTTTAATATGGATGGAAATGTTTTGCTATTTAATCGTAATCTGATAAGGTAGTGCCATTTGTACTCCATTATTCAGTTTCGGATTGGTGATTTTTTGGAAGAGTTCATAGTTTTCTTTTCCTACTTTTTTAGAAATTACTCTTGCTGCGATTTCATCTTCTTCTGTTTGTTTAAAGAATTCTTCTAGCGGACTAGATTTTCTAGGATAACTGTCTAGTGAATAGTCTTTCAATTTTGCTTTGGTAGCAGCATAATTAATTGCTTGTTGAAGCGAGCCTAACTCATCTACCAAGCCTAATTGTTTTGCTCTGGTTCCGCTCCAAACTCTACCACCGCCAATTGCGTCAATCTGTTCAAAAGATTTTTTTCTGTTTTGAGTTACAAAATATACAAATCTTTTATAAGTGCTTTCCACGCTTCTGGTTAAAATAGGAATGGTTCCAGGAGCTGCTCCAGAAAGTGGTGAGTAAACTTGAGAATTCGCGTTAGTAGAAACAATGTCAGAACGAATACCGTTTCTATTGGCTAAATCTTTAAAATTCATTATCATACCAAAAACACCGATAGAACCCGTTAAAGTATTAGGTGAAGAATAGATTTTGTCAGCAGCCATAGAGATATAATAACCACCAGAAGCTGCATAATCACCAAAAGAAACTACTAGCGGTTTTTTGAGTTTAAGTTGTTGTAATTCAAATAGGATTTCGTCTGAAGCATTTCCGCTTCCACCAGGTGAATTTACGCGTAAAACCACTGCTTTTATGTCATCATCTTCTGCTAAATCTTTGATGTATTTTACATATTTTTCAGAGTGAATATTTTGATATTCATCACCATTGAAAATTTCTCCAGCAGCATATAGAACAGCAATTTTGTTGTCACTACTTTCCTCTTCATCTAAGGCATTAATGTATTTATTTACAGAAATTCTGTTGATTTTTTCGTCAGACTTTAACTTCAGTTGTTTTTTTATTAAGTTTTCATATTCTGATTTCTGTAACAGTTGGTCTGCCAATTTATTTTTCACGACTAATTCTGGCATAAAACCGTATAAACTGTCTACTGCGGTTTTGAAAGTAGCATCATCTAATTTTCTAGAAGCTTTAATTTTAGTAGATATATTTCCCCAAATGTCATTAAGAAGTGTAGAAAGTTGCTCTTTGTTTTCTGGTGAAATATCATTTCTGATAAATGGTTCTACTGCAGCTTTGAATTTTCCGTGTCTGATGACATCTACGCCAATTCCATATTTTGCTGCAAAATCTTTTAGGAATGTTACTTCTGTAGACAATCCTTTTAATTCCACCATTCCAACAGGATTTAGATATAGTTTATCCGCAACAGAAGCAAGATAATATGAACCTTGAGACATATTATTACCATAAGCATACACAAACTTTCCTGATTTTTTAAAATCTTCGATGGCAGCTCTTATATCATCAACTTGAGTGATTCCTGCAGGTAAATTGTCAGCTTCTATACTTATGCCTTTTATTTTTTCATCATTTTTAGCATTGTTAATGGCATTTACTACGTCTAAAAGGAGTACGTCTTTGTTTTGCCCAAAATCGAAAATGCTTTCTTCTTTTTCGGTGTAAGAGTCTAGAATGTTTCCTTTGAAATTAATAGTAAGAACCGAGTTGTTTTCTACAAAAGGCTTTTGGTCGCCACTCATAGCACTTACTACGAAAATCATGATCATTATTCCTAACAAAACGGCTCCTATTAAAAGAATGGCTACTATATTTGCAAATACATTTTTTATAAAATCTTTCATAATAATTTTTGAAAACTTAATTATTCAATAATATGTCGTTACATTATGTGGTTTTGTTACTCGGTAGCAATTTAGGAAATACCAAGTCTAATTTAAACCAAGCGATTGCAAAAATAGAAAATTGCTTGGGAAATATCATAAAATCATCAGAAATGATAGAAACTCAACCAGTAGAGTTTGAAAGTTCTAATGTTTTTAGGAATATGGCATTAGTTTTAGTTACTTCACATTCTCCATGCGAATTGTTAAAGAAGATAAAAATAATTGAAAAGGATATGGGACGCAATTATGATTCTATGGTTTTAGGGAAATACGAAGATAGAATTATAGATATAGATATTGTAACTTTTAATGGTATAATTTATGATTCTAAGAAGTTGAAAATTCCTCATACAAAGCATTTATTAGAAAGAGAGTTTTCTAGAAAAATATTAGAAAGCTTAAATGTGGAGAAATAAAATAAAAAAAAGCAAAAAAAAATATTATTTACATCAAAAAAAATAATAATTTTGATATATTATTCTCAAAAAGAGAAAATGAAAAGCTCAAGTTATTTTTAATAGTTTTCTATGGGTTGAAATCTTTACTTTAAATTTTCTAAAAAAACATTTATGAAATTAAAATTAGTCTTTATAGCTCTAATTGGAGTTCTTCCCATTGCTTTTTTTGGACAGCAGAAGGAAGAGAGTTCTAAGCAGCCTATAGAAAATAGAGAAAAGAAATTTAATGAGTGGGGAATATCCGCAGGATTTGGAGTTCCAGTAATGCATTCAGCAGATTTAAATTCTTTTAATAAAGGAAAAAATTTATTTGGTTATTCTGCATATTTAAGCATAGATAAAGCGATTACACACGCATTTGGTCTTAATTTGCAATATGATTTGGGAGAAACTAACCAAGGTCTATCAAAGATTAATGAAGGCTCAACTGCTAATTCTGTTGGAGCAAAAACAAAATATCAAACCATCAGTTTAATTGGAGATATTAATTTATCAAATTTATTAAGAAAAATTGACAGTGATTTACCATTTAGATGGGCATTACACGGTTATGCAGGATTTGGAACTCTTGCTTATAAAACATACAGACAGGACGAAGGTTCTACTTCTGCACCATTAATCACTGATAAGGATTTTTCAATGAAATCATTATTTGGACAAGCTGGAGCAGGTCTTAAATTTAAAGTTAATAGAAGAATAGATATTGAAGGAAGAGTAATGTATATAATTACTGGAGATGATTCTTTTGATGGCGGAGGTAATTATTTGGGGAATGTAGATTTAGGATACAACGGTTATGATAGTCCTATAAATTCTAGAGATAACCAGACGTCTGATAATTATTTCAATGCTACATTAGGAATTTCTTTAAAATTAGGAAAAAATCAATCTCATTTGATGTGGTATGACCCCCTTCAAGAGATTTATTATAAGTTAGATGTTCTAGATAATAAAAATGTGGATGTAGAAGTTTGTAAAAAAGGTGATGTAGATAATGATGGAATTTGTGATGATTGGGATAGACAACTAGACACGCCTGTTGGAGCAAGAGTAGATGGAGCTGGTGTAGCTTTAGATACAGATTTAGATGGAGTAATAGATTTACATGATAAATGTGTAACAGTTCCAGGGCCAGTAGAAAATCAAGGTTGTCCAGTTAGTCCAATAACACCACCAGTTAAATAATTTTTAATATCAATACTAAAAGCTGCGTTTATCGCAGCTTTTTTTATACAAAATTTTAAACTAAATTCTTAAATTTACCAAATGCAATCTTCTCATCATTTAGCTGAACTCACACAGAAAACCCTTACTCATTTTTGGGGGTATCAAGATTTCAGGGATTCACAACAAGACATCATTCATGCGGTTATTGCGGGTAAAGATACCATTGCACTGTTACCTACAGGTGGTGGTAAATCTCTTTGTTATCAGCTTCCAGCTTTGGTTTTAGAAGGAACCTGTTTGGTGATTTCTCCACTTTTGGCTTTAATGAAAGACCAAGTTCAGCAGTTGAAATTAAGAGGAATAGAAGCAGAATATTTAAGTTCTGAATTAGATGAATTACAACAAGAAGAAATTTATGGAAGGTGTATCGAAGGGATTACCAAATTGCTTTATATTTCTCCAGAAAGGCTTCAGAATCGTCAGTTTTTAGAAAGAATAGAAGAAATTCAGATTTCTTTTATTGCAGTAGACGAAGCACATTGTATTTCTGAATGGGGACAAGATTTCAGACCGAGTTATCAAAATATTAAAAATTTTAGAACGCTTTTTAAGAATGTTCCTTGTCTTGCGCTTACCGCTACAGCTACTTCAAAAGTTTTAGAAGACATTAAACTAAAATTAGGATTTACTCAATATCAAATTTTTAGAAAAAGTTTTAAAAGAGAGAATATCAGCATTTTTAATGATGAGGTAGCAGATAAATACCAGAGAGTTTTAGATTTGCTAAAACACAACCAAAATTCAGGGATTATTTATACCAGAACCAGAAAAGAAGCAGAAAATTTAACGGAATTTTTACAAAAAAATAAACTCAAAAATGTAGATTTTTTTCACGCAGGACTTTCTGTGAAAGAAAAACATCAGAAGCAAGAAAAATGGCTCAAAAGTAACCAGAATATTTTGATTTCTACCAACGCTTTTGGGATGGGAATTGATAAAGAAAATGTGAGATTTGTAATTCATCTTTCACCAGCACCATCCTTAGAAAACTACTATCAGGAAATCGGAAGAGCAGGTAGAGATGGCGAGAAAAGTTATGCTTTTTTACTTTGGAATGAGCAAGAATTAATGAATTTAGATGATTTTTTTTATAATCAAACTCCTTCTAAATCAGAATTTTTGAAAGTAATTTCTTATCTGTACTCTACTTTTATGATTGCAGAAAATGAATTGCCTGAAAATGTTTTTGAACTGAATATTTCTAAAATTCAAAACTTTACCAAAATCTCTCAAGCCAAGATTAGAAATGTGCTTAATTTTCTGCATAATCAAGAGTTAATTTATCTCAATACCTCTAAAAATTTATCTACTTTAGAATTGAAATTTGAGGTAAGTGATTTAGAAAATTTGCAGAGAAAAGATAGCTATTTTATAGAATTATTGCTCAGATGTGTTGACGGTTTATCTACGCACAGAGTGCAGTTTAGTGAAGCGAATACTTGCAAAAAATTAGGAGTTGCCGCTCAAGAACTTAAAGAAAGACTGAAAGAAATTCACCAAAAAGGATACTTAGATTATCTAGACGGAAGTTTAGATTCTATCAAATTTTTGAAACCTAGAGAAGACCGAACTTTTTCTGGGAAATGGTGGAATCTTTTCGAACAAATTCAGAAAAATAAATTGCAGAAATGGGAAGAAATGAAATTTTACACCAGAAATTACGATTGCTGTAAAATGAAACTTATTCTTACTTATTTCGGCGAAAAAGAGACGAAAAACTGCGGAAATTGCTATGTTTGCACCGCCAAAAATCCTAAAACCAATCCTATTAGTGCTGAAAGACAAATTCTAGATATTCTACAGCAAAAACCAGCTACTTTAGATGATCTAAATGCGATTTTGTTAGAGTTTTCCAGAGAAAAAATTCAAGAAGTGCTTATCTTTTTGCTTGATTTAGGCAAAATTAGAATGTTAGATTTTAGAACGTATACTATACGATAATAAGTTTCGCTCCATAGGAGCGAAAGGTTTGTAGAAATTTTTTAAAAAAGAGAAAAGCTCCGTAGGAGCGATACAAAATATGAAAAATTTAAAAGTTGTTTTTTTCGGGACGCCAGATTTTGCGGCTAAATCTTTAGAAGCGATTCATCATTCTCATCACGAAATTGTGGGAGTAGTTACCGTTGCAGATAAACCTTCTGGTCGCGGACAAAAATTAACCGAATCTCCTGTTAAAAAATATGCAGTAGAAAATAATTTGCCTGTTTTTCAGCCCGAAAAACTCAGAAATCCAGAATTTTTGGAAGAAATGAGAAAACTAGAGGCAGATGTTTTCGTGGTGGTAGCCTTTAGAATGATGCCAAAAGTATTATTTGAAATGCCAAAATTGGGAACTTTCAATCTTCACGCAAGTTTATTGCCTGATTACAGAGGTGCGGCTCCAATCAATTTTGCGATTATTAACGGCGAAGAAAAAACGGGCGCTACTACATTTTTTATCAACGAAAAAATAGATGAAGGAAATATTCTTTTGCAAGAAGAATTGCCTATTTTACCAGATGAAAATGCAGGAAGTTTACACGATAGATTGATGGGAATGGGCGCAAAACTGGTAGTGAAAACATTAGATGGTTTAGCCGAAAATTCTATCACAGAACAACCGCAACCACAAGTTGCAGAACCCAAAAATGCTTTCAAAATTTTCAAAGAAGACACGAGAATTCATTGGAATCAAGAAACGGTTAAGGTTCATAATTTCATCAGAGGAATGTCGCCTTATCCTTGCGCTTTTACCACTTTGAAAATCGGTGAAGAAACCAAAGGTTTGAAGATTTATGCAGGAACTTTTGAAGTTTCAGAACATCAGAAAATGGCTGGAACTCTAGAAATTTCTAAAAATATTTTTAGAATTTATACCAAAGATGGCTTTTATCAGCCTACAGAAGTTCAGTTAGAAGGAAAAAAACGAATGAATGTGAAAGATTTCTTAAACGGATTTCACAGTTTCGAGAATATAAAAATAGCGTAGAAATTTCTACGCTATTTTCGATTAATATTTTTAAGATTTTACATCTGTACCATTTCGGTAATTTCTACACCATAACCAGCAACAAGTGGTTTCTGATTAGGATTTTGAGTAATCACTCTGAACTTAGTAATACCTAATTTTTTAAGAATTTGAGTTCCAATTCCGTATTCTATGAAATTAGCAGTAAGCGTAGGTCTTGCAACTTGTCCGTCTTGATAATTCAGGAATTGTTGTAATTTTCTCATCGTGAGTTCTGCATTAGATACATTATTGATGAAAATAAGCGCTCCTTTTCCTTCCGCATTAATCATATTGGTTACTTTTTCCAGTTGAGGATTTTCGCCGTTAATCAATCTGCTTAAAACATCAAAATAAGCGCTAGAAGACTGAACTCTTACCAAAACAGGCTCATCTATTTCCCAATTTCCTTTGGTTAATGCAAAGTGAATTTGGTCTGTATGTTTTTCCTGGAAAGCATGAAAATCAAACTCACCGAAAGCCGTTTTTACTCTTCTAGACTCTATTTCGTTTACTAAATCACCTTTTTTCAATTGGTAATTGATTAAATCTTCGATAGAAATGATTTTAAGGTCTAATTTTTGAGCCAAAACCACCAATTCTGGTAATCTCGCCATGGTTCCGTCATCGTTCATAATTTCGCAAATAACACCACCTTCTTTCAGTCCAGCTAATTTGGTTAAATCAATCGCAGCTTCTGTATGACCAGCTCTTTTTAGAACGCCACCCGTTTTTGCACGAAGCGGAAAAATGTGACCAGGTCTCATAAAATCTGTCGGCTTGGTTTTTTCATCCATCAAAGCCAAAATAGTTTTTGCTCTGTCACTAGCCGAAATTCCTGTAGAAACTCCATCTCCCAATAAATCGATAGAAACCGTAAAAGCAGTTTCTTTAGGGTCTGTACTTCTAGAAACCATGGCTTCAAGGCCTAGTTCATCACATCTTTTTTCAGGAAGTGGAGTACAAATAAGACCACGACCATGAATGGTCATAAAGTTGATGATTTCTGGAGTGGTAAGTTCGGCAGCAGAAAGAAAATCTCCTTCATTTTCGCGGTTTTCATCATCTACTACGATAATTACTTTACCATTTTTAAGGTCTTCTATTGCTTCAGGAATTGTATTGAGTTTAATTTCAGACATTTTTACTTTTAATTTTGCGCAAATATAAGCATTAGTGATTAGTTTTCTGAGATTCAATGTGACGAATTAATCAATTGATTTTATTGATAATTCTATAAAATATTGACTTCTCTTTCGAGTTCTATTCCGTATTTTTCTTTTACAGAGTCGATAATTTGGGTAGAAAAATCGTAGATTTCTTTTCCTGATGCGTTTCCAGTGGCGTTAATGATGACCAAGGCTTGTAATTTATGAGAAGCTACATTTCCTATTTGTTTGCCTTTCCAACCTGCATTTTCTATGAGCCAACCTGCAGGAACTTTTACCCAATCACCATTTGCGTATCCTTGAATTTTAGGAAATTTTTCTTTTAAATTTTCAAATTGAGCTAAAGGAATGCTTGGATTTTTGAAAAAACTTCCAGCGTTTCCAATTTCGGCAGGATTTGGCAATTTACTTTGTCTGATATTGATAACCGCTTTAGAAACCTCTTGAATAGTAGGATTTTCAATTCCTAAATTTTTTAATTCTGTAGAAATTGCTCCATATTCTGTTTTGATGTGATGGTTTTGGGTAGTCAGTTTAAACGTGACTTCTACAATTACATATTTTCCTTTGGCAGAAGTTTTAAAGATAGAATCTCTATAACCAAATTTGCAATCTTCTAAAGATAATTCCTTAATTTCTGAAGTTTCTAAATTTAGGGCTTTACAAGAAACGAAATGGTCTTTAATTTCTGTTCCATAAGCACCAATATTCTGAATAGGACAAGTTCCTACATTTCCTGGAATGAGCGAAAGATTTTCTAATCCGCCATAATTTTTAGAAAGTGTAAATAGTACAAATTCGTGCCAGTTTTCACCTGCTTTTGCAGAAACAAGAACGTGATTTTCGTCTAAAATTTCTTCGGAAATGCCTTTTAAATTTAATTTAATCACCAATCCGTCAAAATCTTGGGTGAAGAGCAAATTGCTTCCGCCACCTAAAAAAAGGATTTTAATATGATTGATTTTGGCAAATTCTGTGGCATATTTTAGCTCGTGCAAATCATGTACTTCGGCAAAATAATGTGCTTTTGCTTCTACACCAAAAGTATTGTAATTCTTTAAAGAGATATTTTCTTGAATTTTCATTTTTTTTCAAAAGTCTTTTTGACTGCAAAGTATTTGCGAAGCCTTCAGTTTCTAATTTTTACAAATTTACTGAAAATAAGTTTTGCGAAAAGGAAATTGAATGAATCAAAAAAAACGAACCGAAGTTCGTTTTTAAAAGTTTTATTTTTTGTATTGCTCTAAAGCGATTTTTAGTAATTCTACGCTTCTTCGCAAGTCTTCTTCTTTTAGGACGTAAGCAATTCTTACTTGTTTTTTTCCGAGTTCTGGAACCGAATAAAAACCTGAAGCTGGTGCTACCATTACGGTTTCGCCATTGTCAGAAAAATGTTCGAGCAACCATTGTGCAAAATCATCAGCATCTTCTACTGGTAATTCTGCTACACAGTAAAATGCACCTTTTGGAGTTGGGCATTTCACACCCGGAATTTCGTTTAATAATTCTACCAAAAGATTTCTACGTTTGGTATATTCTTCGCGAACAGATTGAATGTATTCTGCGTCATTATCATGCGCTGCGGTTGCTAAAATCTGACCAATAAGCACTGGAGAAAGTCTTGCCTGAGCAAATTTCATGGCAGCATCATGAAGTGTTTTAGAACGAGTAACTAAACAGCCAATTCTTACGCCACACATAGAATAACGCTTAGATTCTGAATCAATGATGATAGAATGTTCCGCAATTTCTGGAAATTCTAGCATAGATACTTGCTTCTCGCCATCATAAACATATTCTCTGTATACTTCGTCTGAAATGATAACAATATCATGCTTCAAAGCAATTTCTGCTAATTTTTGTAATTCTTCTCTGGTATAAAGATAACCAGTAGGATTTCCAGGATTACAAACGATAATTGCTCTGGTTTTATCTGTAATTTTCTTTTCAAATTCTTCCATAGAAGGTAAAGCAAAACCAGTATCAATAGTAGAAGGAACGGCTACCACTTTTACGCCAATAGCATTGGTAAATCCGTTATAATTTGCATAATAAGGTTCTGGAATAATGATTTCGTCTCCGTCATCACACAATACAGAAAGTGCAAAATTTAGTGCTTCAGAACCACCATTGGTTACGATGAAATTATCAGTTGTTAAATCGGTAAAACCAAGAGAGTGGTAGTATTTTTCTAATTGTTTTCTATACTCTAAATTTCCTTCAGAAAGGGCATATTCTAGAACTTTTAAATCGATATTTTTCAGTGCATCAAGAGCGGTTTTTGGTGTTTCGATGTCTGGTTGACCAATGTTCAGGTGATACACTTTTGTGCCTTTTGCTTTAGCAGCAATTGCATAAGGAACTAACTTTCTAATTGGTGAAGCAGGCATTCTTCCTGCTCTTACTGATGTTTTTGGCATATCTGAAATTTTGTAGCACAAAAGTAATGAAATTTTTTGATGAAGTAGTGGTATCTCGAAGAGGTAATGTATTGATTTATTTTTAAATTTGAAAAAAATTGAAAATGAAAATAGAAGCCCAATCTGTTCAAGAATATTTAGAAAATCTTCCCGATGAGCGAAAAGAACCCATAGAAAAATTGAGAAAAGTTATTTTTGAAAATTTACCTAATGGTTTCGAAGAACAGTTGAGCTATGGAATGATTGGTTATGTAGTTCCGAAAAGTATTTATCCTAAAGGTTATCATTGTACTCCAGAATTGCCTTTGCCATTTCTTAGTATAGCTTCGCAGAAAAATTCTATTAATCTTTATCACATGGGAATTTATGCTGAAGAAAAGCTCTTGCATTGGTTTCAAGAAGAGTTTCCGAAATATTCTAAAAAGAAACTAGACATGGGGAAATCTTGTATGCGTTTCAAAAAACCTGAAGATATTCCTTATGAATTGATAGGAGAATTGGCTAGAAAAATGACTCCACAAGATTGGATTGAAAGTATGAAACTGCTTTTGTGAAGAAATAGAAAACGCAACTTGAAAAAGTTGCGTTTTGTTTTATAATTGAATTCTTTCGATATCTGCTCCTAGAGCTTTTAGTCTTCCATCGATGTTTTCATAACCTCTGTCAATTTGCTCAATGTTATGAATAATTGATTTTCCTTCTGCAGAAAGTGCCGCGATAAGAAGTGCGTTTCCTGCTCTAATATCTGGCGAAGTCATATTGGTTCCACGCAATGGGAATTCATGATTAAGACCTACTACAGTTGCTCTGTGAGGATCACACAGAATAATCTGAGCGCCCATATCAATCAATTTATCTACAAAGAATAATCTCGATTCAAACATTTTTTGGTGAATCAAAACAGTTCCTTTGGCTTGAGTAGCCACTACCAAAACGATAGATAATAAATCTGGTGTAAATCCTGGCCAAGGTGCGTCTGAAACCGTCAAAATAGAACCGTCTATAAATTTTTGAATTTTATAATGTTCTTGTTCTGGAATATAGATGTCATCACCGCTTTGTTCCAATTGAATTCCTAATTTTCTGAAAACATTCGGAATAATTCCTAATTGGTTCCAATGTACATTTTTAATGGTCATTTCAGAACGTGTCATTGCTGCAAGACCAATCCAAGAACCAATTTCTACCATATCTGGTAGCATGGTGTGCTCTGTTCCATGAAGATGAGAAACGCCTTCGATGGTTAATAAGTTAGAACCAATTCCTTCAATTTTTGCGCCCATTCTATTGAGCATTCTGCATAATTGCTGAAGGTAAGGTTCACACGCTGCATTGTAGATTCTGGTTTTTCCTTTGGCTAAAACTGCAGCCATAATAATATTAGCAGTTCCCGTTACAGAAGCTTCTTCTAATAAAATAAATTTGCCACGAAGTTCTTTAGCCTTTAAAGTATAGAAATATTCAGTTTCGTCATAATGAAATTCTGCGCCGAGTTCTACAAATCCTTGAAAGTGAGTATCTAATCTTCTTCTTCCAATTTTGTCACCACCTGGAGTTGGCATATACGCTTCGCCAAATCTAGCAAGCATAGGTCCAAGAATCATGATAGACCCACGTAATTTAGCTCCATCTTTTTTAAATTCTTTAGATTTTATGTAATCAAAGTTAACTTGGTCTGCTTTGAAAGTATAATCACCGTGCGCATTTTTAGTAATCTTCACCCCAAAATCTCCCAGAATTTCGATAAGACGGTTTACGTCATGAATATCTGGAATATTTTTAATTCTCACTTCTTCGTCAGTTAAAAGCACTGCACAAAGAATTTGCAACGCTTCATTTTTGGCACCTTGTGGTGTGATTTCGCCGTGTAATTTTTTTCCTCCTCTTATTTGAAATGCTTCACTCATTATCTTTTTCGGTTTTTATTATGGTTGTTGAAACGTTTTTTAGGGTTGTTTTTTTGGTTTTTATTCTTGTTGGTAGAGTAATAAATTCTGCTTTTTTCGAGAGAATCTATACTGGTAAGGTCTAATCTGTTTTCTGATAGTTCCTTTAAGTGACGGAAGATTACCTCATCTTGTACATGTTCTTTGTTGTACACATTATAAGATTTCTTCATGTTATTGGCAATCACCTCTATCAAAGCTTCTTTTTCTTCTCCATCTTCTAGTTCTATGGCTTTGTCTATCAATTGAAGGATGCTTTTGCCGTAGAATTTATAATCTCCCTGAAGTTTTGGGTACTCCATTTTATTGGGTTTCTGTGCTAATTCTTCTCTGGTAGGGAAAGGATAGGGAGCATCTACATCTAAGTCATACTCTGCTAATATAAAAAGATGATCCCAAAGTTTATGTTTATAATTTTCCTCGTCGCGAAGGTGCGGATTTCTCTGCCCCATGAAATCTACAATTGCGGCAGCCATTTCGTTGCGTTCTTCTTTGGTAGGAAGTTCCTTGCAACGTTCTACGAGCTGCTGAATATTTCGACCATATTCTGGTAAATGGAGACGAGTTCTTTGTGTATTGTATTCCATAATTGCAAAGATAGTGATTAGAATGATAAAGCACTAATTTAGGTAATTAGTCTATGAATTTTTTCTGTTGTTCTGGAGTGAGTATTGCGCAAGAATTCATTATTAATCGATGGCGATTTCTTGCAATACAATCATAAACCCAATCTCTCAAAAATCTAGGAATGATTCTAAAAATTGATGCTAATGAGTATATTCCACCTAATTTTTCTGCAATGGTGATGGCTGCATTAGATTTATAGAGATAATATTTTTCTGGCTTCCAGAGATAAATAGTGTTGAGGTTTATTTGTTCTAGACCTCTTTGTTTTAGAAATTCTTGTCCAAATTTTCCTTGTAAAGAAGCAAATAAGAATTGGTCTTTGGAGTCTTTTTTTAAAATCCAATGTACCCAAAAATTGCAGAAACCACAATCTCCGTCGTAAAAGAGGTAAAATTTATTTTGGTCTATCAAATTATTCTTCTTTAATTTTTAGTTGTTCATCCGTTAGATTGTTCATCATGGCAGTTACTTCTTTGATGGAAATGAAATACGCTTGTAGTTTTTGTTTTTGTTCAGGAATAAGTTTTGCATCTTGATGAATGAGAAGGTAAGATTCTAATGGCATTTTGCCTTCTTCTATTTCGTGGGCAGATTTTTTAAGTTTTTTGGCTTGTCTTAGTGGTTCGTAAGTGGCAAATGTAGAGAAATTAAGTTCTTTTCTTCCTTCTTCTATGTGGTCTTTTATAAACCAACCGAATGGCTGAATATTGGTGTACCAAGGATATACAGATTCGTTGGAGTGGCAATCATAGCAGCTTGTTTTGATGAGTTGAGCTACGTCTTCAGGTGTTTTTTTGATGGTTAAAAAATCCATGTTTTTGTCTACTGGTGGATTGGTTTTATCAATTTGAAAAAATTGTAATAACGCAAAAGCCAGAACTAAAAGAAAAAATAGTTTTTTCATGATTGGTTCTTATTTGATGTGTGAAGTTACAAAATATATTCATATTTTTCTAAGTTGTCATCCTTTTAGTCAAATTTTATGAATTTCATATCATAAAAATATTTCTTCATAAGAATTGAAAATCATGACCTTATTCAATAAATAAATTTAAAATCTTATCTTTGCAAAAATTTTAAGGCTCCCAAAGTGGGAGATACCTAATTAATAACTTAATCCTATTTTATAATTTTTAGGGATTATTAATACAATTTTTATGAGTAATATCGTTGCAATCGTTGGTCGTCCCAACGTAGGAAAATCCACATTATTTAATCGTTTATTAGAGAGAAGAGAAGCCATCGTAGATTCTACAGCTGGTGTAACCAGAGACCGTCATTATGGTAAATCTGACTGGAATGGAGTAGACTTTACCGTAATAGATACTGGTGGTTATGATGTAGGTAGTGATGATATCTTCGAAGAAGAAATCCGTAAACAAGTTCAGTTGGCAGTAGATGAAGCTACTTCTATCATTTTTATGGTAAACGTAGAAGAAGGCCTTCAAGATATAGACCACGAAATCTATAATCTTTTAAAAAAAGCCAATAAACCTCTATATTTAGTGGTAAATAAAGTAGACTCTGCTAAAGAAATGCTTGCTGCTACAGAATTTTATCAATTAGGAGTAGAAAAATATTATACGCTTTCTTCTGCTACAGGTTCTGGAACGGGTGAATTGTTAGATGACTTGGTTGCAGATTTCCCAACTACAGAATACAAAGATCCTTTCGAAGGTTTACCTAAAATTACCATTGCAGGAAGACCAAACGTAGGAAAATCTACACTTACCAATGCACTTTTGGATGATAACAGAAACATTGTTACAGATATCGCAGGTACAACCAGGGATTCCATCGAAACGTTATATAATAAATTCGGGCACGAATTTGTGTTGGTAGATACTGCCGGAATGCGTAGAAAGTCTAAAGTTTCTGAAGACTTAGAATTCTATTCAGTAATGCGCTCTATTAGAGCCATTGAGCATTCTGATGTGGTGATTATCATGGTAGATGCTACTTTAGGTTGGGAATCTCAGGATATGAATATATTCTCTTTGGCTCAAAAAAATAGAAAAGGAATCGTAATTGTAGTAAATAAGTGGGATTTGGTAGAAAAAGAAACCAATACCATGAGAGATTTTGAGAATAAAATCAAAGAAAAAATCGCTCAGTTTAATGACGTTCCAATTCTTTTCGTTTCTGCATTGACCAAGCAAAGAATCTTAAAAGCGGTAGAAACTGCCATGATGGTTTATGAAAATCGTAAGAAAAGAATCAAAACTTCTAAGCTTAACGAAATTTTATTACCAATTATTGAGCAAACTCCACCACCTGCAATCAAAGGAAAATATGTGAAAATCAAATATATTACCCAATTGCCAACTCCAGTTCCGCAATTTGCGTTTTTCTGTAATCTACCTCAGTATGTGAAAGAACCATACAGAAGATTCATCGAAAACCAATTGCGTAAGCAATTTGATTTTACAGGAGTTCCTATTGATGTATATTTCAGACAAAAATAATTGATTAAGCCCTTTTAGAATTCTAAATTCTGAAAGGGTTTTTAATTAAAATCGAATTGATGTTCAAAATCATTTTAAACAGACAAAAAATATCAATAAATTTGTAAAATATTCAATTAAACAAATCTGCACAACATGGTTACCGTATTATCAGAAAATTTCTCATTAGTCAATTCTTGGATCAACGAACTAAGAAACGTAGAAACCCAAACCAATAGAGCCAATTTCCGTAAAAGCATGGAAAGAATCGGCGAAATTGCAGCTTTTGAAATTTCTAAAGGTTTAGAAGTCAAAGAAATAGAAATTTCTACTCCATTAGACAAAATTATGGTGAAAGAAATTGCAGTTCAACCTGTAATTACGACTATTTTGAGAGCAGGAGTTCCGCTTTTTGAAGGAATTCTTAATTATTTTGACAAAGCAGATTGTGGTTTCGTGGCAGCTTACAGAAAACACGATGCCAATGATTATTTCTCTATCAAACAAGATTATCTTACTTGTCCTAGTGTAGACGGAAGACCATTAATCGTAGCAGATCCCATGTTAGCAACAGGAGCAAGTTTAATAGAAGCGCTGAAAGATTTATTAAACCACGGAACACCTTCTCAATTGCACATTGTAGCCGTTATTGCAAGTAAACAAGGTGTAGAAACACTTTCCAATGCATTTCCAGATGCGCATATTTGGGTAGGAGCCATCGATGAAAATCTTACGTCAAAAGGTTATATTTCTCCAGGATTAGGAGATGCTGGAGATTTGTCTTACGGACAAAAATTACAGAGATAATCACTACGAATCAAAAGCCATTACCAAAACGCTAACTTCATTCCTTGGATTTTTCAAAATTTCCCAAGCAATTGCGCTTATTGTATTTCCCGTGGTGAAAACATCGTCTATTAACAAAACATGTTTCCCAGAAATTTCTTCAGTGAGTGAGAAATCGTATTTCGTTTCGGCGCGGTGAGATTTGTCTTTTTGGGCTTGTGCTTTTTGGTAAGAATTTCTTTTGAGCGCTTCTTTATGATGTGGGATTTCCCAATTTTTAGAAAGCGTGTCTGCAAAAACATGCAACTGATTATAACCTCGTTTTTTTAATTTTTTAGGATGAAGTGGAACCGTAATTAAAACATCCGGTTTTTCTGAAAGGTAAATTCTTTCCAAAGTCCATTCAGCCATGATTTTTCCAACTTTTTCCTGAGAACGATATTTGAGTTGGTGAATGATTTTTTGGCTCAATGCTTCTTCTTGAAATTCCATCACAGCATAAGCGTTTTTCACGGGAAATAAAAGCTTACATCTCTGTTTCAGAGGATTTTCTTCGTAGAAATTAAAATGAGAAAACTTAATTTGAGGGAAACATACATGGCAAACCAATTCGTCTTTTGAAATGATGGTATTACAATGTAGACATCTGTTCGGGAACAGTAAATCCAGCAGCATAGAAAATGGTTTTTAGTTTTAGAAAACTAAATTAGTGAAAAAAAACAAACCTTTCGTTTTTAAATAAATGATTTTGAATAGGTTTATTCCTGTCACAAATTTGGCTGATTATGCTGATTTCATCTGCTAAATCTGCTTTATTAGTGAGAGTTTCTCTAGTTTTTCACTTTAAAACTCCAGGTAAAAGCAAATTTAGAAACCAAATCGCCTTTTTGGTCTTTACCTTCAGAAAATAGGGTTAATGTTTGACCTTCTCCAGTTTCGATAGCTTTTTGTAAAACGGCATCCAGTTCTTTTCCTTGAAGACAAGAAAAAGTAACTCTACCCAATGCTTTTTTGGTAAATTCTGCTTGGTTATGAACCACCAACATAGAGATTTTTTTGCCAGATTTTCTAATTTTTTCGGCGCAAAGAAACCCCGTAGAAAACTCTGCAGCCATTCCTTGAACTGCCCAAAACATAGAATTGAAAGGGTTTTGGTTCAGCCAACCGAATTTTACCTTGGTGATGCAGATTTCATCATTCATTTCTTTTAGACGCACTCCTGCAATCCAAGAAATTGGGATTTTTAAAAACAGAAACAGATGGAGTTGGAATTTGTTCATGTCACAAATCTAAAAATTTTAATCTTTGAAAAAAGAAAATTTACTATTCTTAAAATACAAAAAACCGCAGAAACGACTTCTGCGGTTTTTTATTCACTATTGACTTGCGAAGTAAAATTCACATTTTTTCTATTTCACAAATCCTTTGTTTTGTAAAAGTGGTTTAATGTCTGGAGTTCTTCCTGTAAAATCTTTGAACGCTTGATTCAAGTCTACAGAATTTCCTACAGATAGAATATATTTTCTGAAACGATCGCCGTTTTCTCTGGTCATTCCACCATTGTCCGTAATCCATTTCCAAGCATCTGCATTCAGAACATCACTCCACATATAAGCGTAATAACCTGCAGAATAGCCGCCTCCCCAAATGTGAGCAAAATAAGGAGAATGATATCTTGGCGGAACTTGTGGCAAAGTAAATCCGTATTTGGTTAAGACTTCTTTTTCAAAATCTAAAGTAGGTTTTATTTCAGCTTCAGATTTTACAGAATGCCAAGCCATATCTAATGTTGCCGCAGAAACCAATTCTGTAGTGGCATAACCTTGGTTAAAAGTAGCCGCTTTTTTAATTTTATCTACCAAAGTTTGAGGCATTGGTTGTTTGGTTTCGTAGTGTAGCGCATAATTTTTAAGAACTGAAGGTTCTAGCGCAAAAAATTCATTGATTTGAGAAGGAAATTCTACAAAATCTCTAGGAACATTGGTCCCAGAAATGGTAATGTATTTTTGGTTGGCAAAAAGTCCGTGTAAAGTGTGCCCAAACTCGTGGAACATGGTAGACACATCATCATAAGAAATTAATGAAGGTTTTCCTGGAGCAGGTTTTTGGTAGTTGAAAACATTTACGATTACAGGCTTAGTTCCTGTCATGAATGATTGTTCTACGAAGTTGCTCATCCAAGCGCCACCATTTTTATTATCTCTGGTATAAAAATCTAAGTAATAAATCGCTAAAGATTTTCCGTCTCTATCAAAAACTTCATAAGCTACTACATCTGGATGATAAACTGGTAAATCTTTTCTTTCTTTGAAGGTAATTCCGTAGAATTTTTCTGCAGCGTAGAAAACGCCTTTTTCTAAAACGGTAGACACTTCAAAATAAGGTTTGATTTGGTTTTCGTCTAAATCAAATTTTGCTTTACGCACTTGTTCTGCATAGAAATTCCAATCCCAAGGTGCGAGTTCGAAGCCGCCTTTTTGAGCATCAATTAGCGCTTGAATATCTACAATTTCTCTTTTTGCTTGCTCTACTGCAGGTTTTCCTAATTGGTAAAGAAGGTTCATTGCGTTTTCTGGTTTTTTTGCCATTTGGTCTACCAAATTCAATTCCGCATAAGAAGATTTTCCCATAAGATGAGCTTTCTCCATTCTCAGTTTCGCTTGTCTTTCGAGGATCGCTCTTGTATCGTTTTCGTCTCCTTTTTCTGCTCTGTACCAAGAAGCTTTAAATAATTTTTCTCTGGTCGCTCTGTTTTTAAGATTTTGAAGAAGCGGTTGTTGAGTAGTATTGAGCAAAGTCAAAAGATATTTGCCTTCATAACCAGCATTTTTAGCATCTGTAGCTGCAGCAGCGATTTCATCAGCAGATAATCCGTCTAATTCCTTAACGTCTGAAATTAAAACAGCTCCTTTTTTTCTCGCTTCTAATAATTTACTAGAAAACTGAGTAGAAAGTGTTGCCAATTCTGCGTTTATTTTTTTCATTTGCTCTTTGTCTGCATCAGAAAGATTAGCACCAGCCAATTCAAAACGTTGCTTGTACACTTCTAATAATCTTTGATCTTCTGCGTCTAAACCATCTGTTTTAATAGCTTTAATTCTATTATAAAGTGCAGAATTTAAATAAATTTTATCTGCATGAGATGCAAAAATAGGAGCGTATTGTTCTTCTATTTTCTGTAAAGTAGGATTGGTATTAGAACCAGTAAGGTTGTAGAAAACGATTTGTGCGCGTTTCAGTACTTCACCGCTTTTTTCAAGTGCCAAAATGGTATTTTCAAATGTGGCGGCTTCCTTGTTGCTAACGATTGTAGCAATTTCTGCTTCGTTTACTTTTAAACCATATTCAAAAGCGGGAGCAAAATGTTCGTCTTTAATTTTGTCAAATTCTGGAGCCTGATACTGCAATGTACTTTTCTTATAAAAAGGATTGTTTAAAACAGCAGTATCATCAATTTTTGTGGTATTTTCTTTCATGGTAGAACAAGAAATGCTGAAACCTAATGCAGACATCAGCAAAATTGATGTAATATTTTTCATTGTTAAATTGTTGAATATTTATAGGGTTAAAGATACAAAATTTGTAGAAAGCGATTCAGTATTGTGCCAAAAGCAATTTTGTAACAAAAAATAAATCTAAACGTCTAATTATTAAAATATTAATCATGCAAAAAACGATTCCTGCCTTTCTTTTAAGCTTATCATTAGCTTCTTGTATCAATGTGAAATCTGATGATGGAAGCATTGGTGATATTTTCACAGGCAAAAAAGGAAATGGACCGATGACTGAAAAAGTATTTTCGGGAGATTTCAATAGTATAGAAGTTTCTACTTCTATCCATGCAGATATTGTAAAATCTGATGTAGAAAAAGTAGTTATTTCTGCGCCTTCAGATATTATTGAATTTGTGAAAGTAGAACAAAACGGACAAAACGTAAGAATTTACGTGAATTCTGATTTTAGAAATCCTATTTCTACAGAAAGAGTAAAAGCCATTATTTATGCTAAAGATTTTGATGAATTGAGAGCGAATTCTAGTGCTTCTGTAAAGGTGAAAGATACTTTTATGCAAGATAGACTAAAAGTAGATGTTTCCAGCTCTGCTGATATTGATGGACATTTAGAAGCCAATCAATTGGATATTTCTGTAGGAAGTAGTGGTAGTTTTTCTGGGAAAGTTTGGGCAGATTATGCACGTTTCGAAGTTTCTTCTAGTGGTGATTTTTCTGTAGATGGAAAAGTGCAACACGGTAGCATTCACGCGAGTTCTTCTGGTGATTTTAACGGGAGAAATTTAGAAGTAAAAGAAGGAGAGTTTCAAGTTTCGTCTTCAGGAAGTATTTCTGCGATGGTTTCTCAAAAAGCTTCAGCACAAGCTTCTTCTAGTGGAGATGTAAATCTTAAAAAACTGGGAAATCCTGTTATTTCTTCTTCTGAAAGCAGCAGTGGAAGCGTAAATATAAATTAGTAACTTTATTTTTCTTCATATTCCAATTTTATTAAACGGAAAAAGCAACTCGATTTTGAGTTGCTTTTTATTTGATTTTTAATGTTTTAGAGTCTTTTTAAAACTATTTCATTTGTCATTTTGAGAGGAATGAAGTGGAGCCGAAAAATCTTTAAGAAATAATTTTAAATAGATTCTTCATTTCATAATGCTTCTCAAAATTTCATTCAGAATGACAAAGGAAATTTAAATAAATTCTTATCCTTTTTGATTTCTAATAATTAGGTATGAGGCAAGGTTTAGCATAAATCCTATTGATAAGAAAAATCCAGAAATCAAGCTAGTTCTATTTGAATTAGGATATTCAATAAGTAAAAAAATAGAAACAGTAATTAATAAAAGACTAGAAATGTACATTAAGTTTTTCATGGTTATTTTTGTTAAATTTTAATATTCTACCAACCTCCAGAAGCGCCACCTCCGCCAAAACTTCCGCCACCACCGAAACCGCCAAATCCACCGCTTGAACTTCCGCCTCCGAAACCACCTCCAAAACTTCCTGGGAAAAAACCACCAGGATAGACTCTTCTTCCTCTTCTGGTAAGAATTACATCTCCATCGTCATTGCCAAAACCTCCACCATTATTGCTTTTTGACAAAATATAAATAATGAAGAACAGAATAAGTGCAAAAATAAGAATGTGTTTCAGGGAAATATCAATCGGTTGAGGTTCTGATTCAGAAAGAGGTTTAAATTTACCTCTTACAGCATCCATTATTGCAGAAGTTCCAGCATTTATTCCTGCAAACCATTGACCTTTTTTGAAATTTGGTGTTACCAAATAATCTAGAATTTGCCCAGAAACAGAAGCGGTAAGATATTGCTCTACACCTCGACCTTGCTGAATAGACATTTTTCTGTCTTCGGTTGCAATAAGGAAAACAACGCCGTTATCTTGTTCTTTTTCTCCGATTTTCCATTTTTCTCCCCATTGTGTCGCTACAAAATTTACATCTTCTCCATTCGTCGTAGGAATGATGACTACCAGAATTTCTGTAGAAGAAGAATCTGCAAATTTGATGAGTTTTTGATTAATTTCTTCTGTTTCTGTAGCATTCAGTAATCCTACTTCGTCATAGACAGGATAAATTTTACTGGGAGGTTTTGGAACGTTATATTGCGCTGAAATAAAACTATAACAGCTCAGTAAAACTAAAACGAAGAAATTTTTAAGAGAAGGTAATTTCATTAGGTAATTCATTGTGATTTTCTCCGTCAATGGGGAAGAATTTTTTCAATTCTAATCCGGTTTCTAAAATAGCATCTCGCAAACCTTCGAAATATTGACCTTGAGAGAAAGCTGAGGTTATTTTGTCATGCAAATCATTCCAAAATTTTTGATGCACTTTTTCATGAATGCCTTTATCACCAATAATGGTTAAATATTTTTCTTCAAAATTTACATGAAAAAGTACGGCATTTCTTTCTTTGGTTTTGTCCATTCCTAGAGATTTAAAAACGTCAAAAGCAATTTTGGCATTATTATCATCTGAGTTTTGGTCTATATGCACGCGAATTTCTCCGGTAGAATGGTCTTCCGCTTGTTGAATGGCTTCCACAAGGGAAGCCATTTGAATATTGTTTAAAAAATTACTCATTATTCAGTGAAAACTTCAGGAGCTTTTTCAGCACCTGCCGTTGCTTTGAAAGTTGGCTTAACTGAAAATTTAGGAAAAAAAGAAGCTAAAATACTTCCTGGTAACTTTTGTACAAGGTTATTAAAGTTTTCAACAGATTCATTGTATCTTACAGTTTCTGTTCTTAGGCTATTCTCAATCGCTGTATATTCTTTTTGGAAATCAATAAATTGCTGGTCAGCTTTTAGATTAGGGTAATTTTCAACCACTGCCATCAATCTGCTTAAAGCACCAGATACTTCGCCTTGTGCAGCTTGGAATTTTGCCAAATCAGCTTCGGTCATATTGGTAGGGTCTATGGTTATTTGAGTTGCTTTAGAACGTGCTTCGATTACTTTAGTTAAGGTTTCTTCCTCGTATTTAGTATAAGCTTTTACGGTATTTGCTAAATTGGGAATAAGATTTGCTCTTTTTTGATAAACAGTTTCTACATTAGCCCAATTTTTTTGCACAGCATTGTTCGATTTTATCATAGAATTGTAAGTGGTGTAAGCCCAAATTCCTAAAACAAAAGTTAGTATTAGAATTATTAATCCTACAGTTCCAATGCCAAAACATCCTTTGTTGTTCATAGTTTAATTTTTTTTAATTGTGTATTAAGTGATTCAGTAAACCAAATATACAAATATTATGCTAATTTTGTAAAATATACCTTCAAATGATTACAATAGTAGTAGCAATGGGAAAAAACAGAGAAATTGGTGTTGATAACCAGTTGCTTTGGCATTTACCTAAAGATTTAAAACATTTTAAAGAACTTACGAGTGGTCACCCAATTATTATGGGCAGAAAAACATACGAAAGTATTGGTAAACCGCTTCCTAATCGTACTAATATTGTGATTAGTAGAAAAAATGATTGGTTTGAAGAAGGAATTCTTATCGTAGGAAGTATCAAAGAAGCATTGAAATTTGCCAAAAAAATAGACGAAAATGTTTTTGTGATTGGTGGAGGTACTATTTATGAACAAACGATAGATTTGGCAGATCAATTAGAGATTACTTTGGTAGATGCTACTTTAGAAGCTGATACTTATTTTCCAAAAATAGACGAGAAAATTTGGCAGAAAACTCAAGAAACTTGCCATGAAAAAGACGAAAAAAATCAATATGATTTTTGTTTTCAAACTTTTACAAAAAAGACTAGCGTCTAATGTCTGAAATCTAATATCTAATTTTTATATTTGCACACTTAATTTTAAGAGATGAATAAGTACATAAAATTTTTAATTGCTGGCTTAATGATTGCTGCGGGAGTTTACCTGATGATGAACCGTCAAATAGGATGGGGAATTGTAGTAATATTCTTTTCGCTGAGTCCTATTTTATTATTTTTCAAAAATGAATATATCTTATTGGCTTTTTGGCAAATGAGAAAACAGAATTTTGTAAAAGCTGCACATTGGTTAACTTACATTAAAAACTACCAATCTCAGTTGCACAAATCACAATATGGTTATTTCCATTATTTACAAGGGTTAACTCTAGCGCAAGAACATCCCGCAAAAGTAGAACCATTGATGAAAAAAGCTTTAGAATATGGTTTAAATATGAAGCATGATAGAGCAATGGCTACCTTAAATATAGCTGCAGCAGCACTTTCTAAAGGAAGAAAAGCAGAAGCTCAAAAATTATTAGAAGAAGCCAAAAGATTAGACGATCAAGGTATGATGGCAGATCAAATAAAAATGATGAAAGACCAATTGAAAATGCCTTCTATGCAAAAACACATGCATAATCCACAAATGAGACACAGAGGAAAATTTTTCTAAAGAGCCAAGTTAAAAGAAAAAAGAGATATTATAAATAAAACTTCTGAGAAATCTTTCAGGAGTTTTTTTTATGGTTTATATTGTCCTTCAAAGAGTTGCGAGATATGAATTTTAGTTCCGACTTCGGAATTCCAAACTTCCTACATTTCAGCATCATTAAAATTTCCGTAGAATTTTGGCATTTGCCAATGGTATTTTACCGCTAGTGTTCTAATACTTACAATAAGAAGAATGGTTAAGATTTGATTGATTTCTTCTGATAAACCACTGAAATTTCTCAGAAGGATGTAGACTATTCCACCTGCAATTGCTGCGGTAGCATAAATTTCTTTTCTGAAAATCAAAGGAATTCTATTCAGTAAAATATCTCTGATAATTCCACCAAAACAGCCAGTAATTGTGCCTAAAACCACTCCGATAACTGGATGTAAGTCTGCGTTTAGTCCTTTTTGAACCCCAATAATTGTAAAAAGACCCAATCCAAGACTATCAAAAATAAATAGCGTTACCTGAAATTTTTTCTCAATTAATTTGAATATCATCGTAAAAATAGCAGTGAAAAAAATCAAACTCACGGCCAATAAATCGTGCATCCAAAAAACTGGCACATCAAGTAATAAATCTCTTACGGTTCCGCCACCTACAGATGTTACAAATGCAATAATAAGAACGCCAAAAGGATCGAAACGCTTTTGCATAGCCGCAAAACTTCCCGACATCGCAAAAGATATCGTACCAAGCACTTCTATTAAAAAGGTAAAATCTGGAAGCACAATTATAAGTAATTAGTAATAAGCAATAAGTAATGTTTATAAAATTTCTAATAATTTTTTCTTATAAGTAGTCATAACTTTTACAATTTCATCAGTTTCATTTTTTAAAATTTGAAGATTTTCAATAGAAAGATATTCAAGTTCTTCTATAATTTCTAACCAAAACTGGGTTTCATCAGCCTCTTCTACTACAATACAAACTTTGGCATATTTCTCTTTTTCAGACCGAGCCCTTGTTACTGCTCTATAATTTGCGGCTACAGATGTACTAGAACGAATTATTTGTTTTCGGATAATTGATAAATCATCAGAATAAGGTAATGGAGCTAATGATTTGATTATTGAAATAGAATTTTTTTTGGTTCTATCCCTAAACTCTTGATTAAAGTTTTTCATAAAATATGGTTATTAATATTACACATTACACATTGCTCATTACCCATTACTCATACTCTCACTGCATCAGGAACAAATAATTGATATTCTCCTTTGTTTGAAATAATTTCTCTTACAATGCTGCTGCTGATGAATGATTTTCCAGAAGAGGTAAGTAAGAAAACGGTTTCTAATTTTCTTCTCGCCAAAGTTCTGTTGGTATGAGCAATTGCTTTTTCAAATTCAAAATCGGCAGGATTTCTGAGACCTCTCAGAATAAATTGAGCTTCTTTTTTGATACAATAATCGATGGTTAATCCTTCAAAATAATCTACTTCTACATTGGGGAAATGTGCTACAGATTTTTGAATAAATTCCATGCGTTTCTCTAGCGGAAACATATATTTTTTCTGAGAATTCTGTCCGATAGCGATGATGAGTTTATCAAACAGAGGAACGGCTCTTTCAATAATGTCAAGATGTCCTAAAGTAATCGGGTCAAAAGATCCTGGAAATACAGCGATTTTCATAGTTTATTTGTTTTCGTTTGATTGTTCATAAAAAAGTTTTAAATTTTCAAGATTTATAGAACAATCATTGTTTAAAACTTGATTTGCTGAAAGATTGAGAACTAATTTTCCTCTTCCAACAATTTCGGAATTTTTGTATATTTTATTTTCTAATAAATAAAATGTAATAGTATCAGTAAATTTATTTTCAGGATTAAAATTCGAAATATTTCCAGAAAATAATAAATCTCCATTTAAAGATTTTATTTCATAATAGTTTTTTATTTGCTCACCATTTACTTCAACATCATGAAATAGTTCATAGTTAAAACATTTTTTATCATCAATTAAAATTTCATTTTTTTCGAATCCAATTTTTTTAGGCTCTAATTCATTTTTAGGTAAATTCAATTTTAAAGGAACAATATTTTTATCTTTTTGAGCAAAAGAAAAACAGTTAAATATCACTAAGAAAATAAAAGTAAGTTTTTTCATTATTTAGCTAATGCTTTTTCTACTTCGTTTCCACAAAGGTCTTTGATAGAAATTCCGTAAATTTTTGCTTGTTGAGGTAAGATTGAAGCCGGTGAAAATCCAGGATTGGTATTCATTTCTAGCATGTAAGGCGTTCCATCCATAATGATGTATTCACTTCTAGAAAAACCGCTCATTCCCAAAGATTCATAGGCATGTTTTGCGATTTTTTCTACTTTGTATCTGGTTTCTTCGTCTAATCTAGCGGGTGTAATTTCTTCGGAAGCACCTTCATATTTCGCTTCGTAATCGAAAAATTCTTTGTGTGGAACAATTTCTGTAATTCCAAGAACAATGGTTTCGCCTTTGTAATCGATAACACCTACAGAAACCTCCATTCCGTTTAAGAAAGATTCTATTAAAATTTCATCATCTTCTTTGAAGGCAAATTCTATTGCTGCCGCCAATTCAGATTTGGCTTTAACTTTAGAAATCCCGAGTGAAGAGCCACTTTGATTGGGTTTTACAAATAAAGGAAGTCCTAATTCTTCTACAATTTTTTCTTCATTAATATTTTCTCCTTTTCTCAGGTAAAAACTTTTTGCAGAAGGAATGCCATATTTTGCTAAAACGGCAAGAGTATCTTTTTTGTTGAAAGTAAGAGCGCTTTTGTAGAAATCACAGCCTGTATATTTTTGACCAATAGCATTCCAATAGCCTTGTAATTCACCATTTTCGCCAGGAGCACCGTGAATAATGTTGAAACAAACATCAAATTTTAAAATTGCTCCATCTGAAAGCGTTACCGAAAAATCTCCTTTGTTAATGGGAAGTTTTTCTTCATTTTCGTTTAAAAAGTACCATTCTTCTTTTAGAATTACTACTTTATAAACATTGTATAAATCTCTGTCTAGAGAGTCATAAATCAATTGGCCACTTTTCAGAGAAACCTTGTATTCAT
>DITA01000121.1:0-2698 GCA_002422665.1 Flavobacteriales bacterium UBA6196 | reverse complement strand
CTTGATTTTTTATACAAATTAAGCTATACTGACGCCATAATATATGCCATTACTAAAAACAAAGAAGATATTTTTATTATTCACTCTATTGTTTTTAGCTGTTTCTCCTGTTTTAGGAGATGGGCTAGTTCCTTGCGATGGCTGGGATTGCACATCGGATAATTTAATAGGAATGATTGGCAGTATTTTTGATTTAATTGCTTTTCAAATTGTTCCTGCTTTAGCCGTTATCGGCTTTGTAGTAGCCGGTATTATAATGATAACATCAGGAGGGGACCCGGCGAAATTCAATCAAGGCAAGTCAGCGATGATTGCCATAGCAGTTGGATTAATAATTGTCTATCTTGCTTGGGCAATAGTAGAACTATTCATTGAAATAATTGGAGGAGAAAATTGGACAATGGAATTCTTTAAAAAAGATTAATTGCCCCGTTAGCTCAGTTGGCAGAGCAGGAAGCTCTTAACTTCAAGGTCGGGGGTTCAAGTCCCTCACGGGGCACTCTAAATAATAAAAAAATATGTTAACAACAAAACAGAAAACAAAAATAATTGATGATTTTAAAATCAACGAAAAAGACACTGGCTCAGCTGAAGTTCAGATTGCATTACTTTCAGAGGAAATAGACAGATTATTAAAACATCTTCAAAAACACAAAAAAGATGTAAGCTCTAGAAAAGGACTTCTTAAAATGGTAAACAACAGAAGAAAACTTCTGAAATTCTTAAAAAGAACAAATGAAGAGTCCTACAAAAAAGTAATTAAAAAAATAGGACTAGAGAAATAAAAATGAAAACAGAAACTTTCAAACTAAATATTAGTGATAAAACACTAGAAGTAGAATTTAATAATCTTGCCGAGAGAACCAATAGTTCTGTTTTTGTTAGAATGGGAAACACTGTCATTATGGCAACTGCTGTGATGAGCAATAAAGAAATCGAAGGAATCGATTTCTTTCCTTTAACTGTGGCGTATGAAGAAAGATTCTATGCTGTTGGAAAAATATTGGGCTCAAGATTTACAAAAAGAGAGGGCCGACCATCTGAACAATCTATTTTAACTTCAAGATTAATTGATAGGGCTATCAGGCCATTATTTCCTAAAAACTTCAGAAGAGAAGTACAAATAATTATTACTTGTTTTGCTTGGGACAAAGAAACTGACCTAGCATTATTAGGAGCGGTTGCCGCTTCAATTGTTCTAAGCACATCTGACATTCCATGGGATGGACCAATTGCCCCTGTTAGAATTGGGTCTATCAAAGGAGAACTAAAAGCTTTTCCAACATTTGAACAAAGAGAAACTGGTGATATGGATTTACTCCTTACTGGATTAAAATCAGAATCAAAAAAAGAAATATTAATCAATATGATTGATGCAGGAATGAATGAAATTCCAGAAGAAACAATCCTTAAAGCAGTAGAAATGTCTAAAAAATATCACCAAGATATTCTTAATTTTCAAGAAGATATTAAAAATAAAATTGGAAAAGAAAAAATAGAAGTATCTCTCCCTCAAAGTAACGAAGAAGTTGAAAAACTTGTTAAGGAAGTTGTTGGCAATAGAATAGAAAATATTTTTAAAAAGAACCCGACAGATGATATGCATAAAATCAGAGATGATCTTGCGCTAAAATTAAAAGAAATTGAAGATGCCGACGCTCTCCGTTATGGTTTTTCATTTTTTGAAGAATATTCTGAAAAAATTATTCACCAATCAATAATTGAAAAAGGTCTTCGCTTTGAGGAAAGGGGCACTGAAGAAATAAGAGAGATTTTTTGTGATGTTTCAAAAATACCAATGGTTCATGGAAGTGGATTA
Source organism: Flavobacteriales bacterium UBA6196 (assembly GCA_002422665.1). Classification (GTDB taxonomy): domain Bacteria; phylum Bacteroidota; class Bacteroidia; order Flavobacteriales; family Weeksellaceae; genus Cloacibacterium; species Cloacibacterium caeni_C. The sequence goes on along the minus strand of DITA01000121.1, from coordinate 879 downwards.
TTCTCAAGAGGGGAGACAAGGGTATTGTCTTTTCTAACACTTGGATCTCCAGGCGATCAAAAAGTTTTTGATGAAATGGAAAGACAAGAAAAGAAAAGATTTATGCATCACTACAATTTCCCACCATCTTGCGTTGGCGAGATAGGACCACTAAGAGGACCGGGAAGAAGAGAAATAGGTCACGGAATGTTGGGAGAAAAGGCACTAAAACCAGTTATCCCTGAAGCTAAGACATTTCCTTACACCATTCGTCTTGTTTCTGAGGTCTTGTGTTCAAATGGATCATCGTCAATGGCATCAACCTGTGCAGCATGTCTAGCTTTAATGGACGGAGGCGTTCCCATCAAAGCACCTGTATCAGGAATAGCTATGGGACTAATGATGGAAATAAATGACGAAAAAAGTTCGGAAGACAAAAAATATGTTGTTTTAACTGATGTCCAAGGGGAAGAAGATCACTATGGTGATATGGATTTTAAGGTAGCCGGAACAGAAAAAGGAATCACTGCTCTGCAAATGGATATTAAGGTCAGAGGAATTACTCAAGAAATTATGAGAACTGCTTTGTCTCAATCAAAAAAAGCACGATTAGAAATACTTCAAAAAATGAAAGAGACAATTCCTGAGCCAAGAAAAGAGCTTTCGCCAAATGCTCCAAGAATATTTACACTCAAAATTAAACCAGAGCAAATTGGTGAAGTAATTGGAAGTGGAGGAAAAACAATAAATGAAATTATTGACACTTGCAATGTATCAATTGACATTGAAGAAACTGGAGAAGTTTTTGTTACAGCTGAAAATGAAGAATCAGCAAAAAAAGCAATTGAGTGGATTAAAAACCTTACAAGAGAAGTTGCTGTTGGAGAAATGTTCCAAGGA
>DITA01000031.1:0-12536 GCA_002422665.1 Flavobacteriales bacterium UBA6196 | reverse complement strand
TGTTTTGCAATAAGGCTTACATGGTCAGAAACTCTAGGTTCACGAATTTCTTTATCAATGTTTTTGCCATTGAGGAAAAGTTCTAAAACGCCATTGTTTAAAATAAATTCCAAATGAATTTGGTCAAATTTTTCAAAGAGTGACTTTATGTCTATTTCTTGGCTGTCATTAAGGCAGTTTTCTAAAGCGAAATAAGTAATTCCACGGTAGAGTGCACCTGTATCAATATGGATGAGGTCAAGTTTTTGGGCAATCACTTTAGAAATTGAACTTTTTCCGGTAGATGAAAATCCGTCAATAGCAATAACTGGTTTTTTGTTCATGCTACAAATTTCGTTAAAGTTTTTTGAATTTGAAAATAACCAAAAGAAAAACCTTTTGTGGTTGCTGAGTTTTTATCTTTTAAAAGGATTTATTTTTTGGATAGCCATGATAATAGTTAACTTCTATAATGAACGCTTTTCCATTGTTTGTTCTTTTAAAATTTTTTAGTCCAAGAGAATCCAAAATGCGATTTCCATGATTTAATATCAATTTGTCTAATGGTGAAAACTTTAAATAGATATTTTTGTCATAATCTTTGGGTAAATCTCCATCAAAAACAGTGTAAATCATTTGTTTTGAAACTTCACTAGTTTTTGTAATTTTATTAGGATAGAATTCGTAATAACTTCGAAATCCTAAACTGTCAACTGAAGCATAAATATGTTGAACGTTGTTTTTTTTACTTTCGTTGTAAAATTTTGCTTTCCCATAATGTGTATCGATTTTATCAACAAGTGTTTTGTTGCTTGAGCAAGAAACAAATAGAATTTGTAAAACTATTATTCCAAAAAAACGTAGGTTAGTCATTTCGTAAAGTTAAAAATTACAACAAACTTGCAGACTTGCAAAGTTACCAAACCAAATATACAAAAGTTTTCTTGCTATTGATTTTCTAAAATCTAAAGTCTCAAAATGATTTCATTATCAATGTTTTAACGAATTGTTAATCTTGTATCTTCATACTTCCATCTTCCAATTTTTTTCACTACTTTTGCACCTTCAAAAAATATATATGCAAAATATCAGAAACATCGCAATTATTGCCCACGTAGACCACGGGAAAACCACATTGGTAGACAAAATTATCCATGCTACTAATGTTTTCAGAGATAATCAAGAATCTGGAGATTTAATTATGGATAATAACGATTTAGAAAGAGAAAGAGGAATTACCATTCTTTCTAAAAATATTTCGGTTACGTATAAAGATACTAAAATTAATGTAATCGACACTCCTGGTCACGCCGATTTCGGTGGTGAAGTAGAACGTGTTCTTAAAATGGCTGATGGTGTATTGTTATTGGTAGATGCTTTCGAAGGACCTATGCCACAAACTCGTTTCGTTTTGCATAAAGCTTTAGAATTAGGTCTTAAACCTATTGTAGTTATCAATAAAGTAGATAAAGAAAACTGTCGTCCAGATGAAGTTCATGATAAAGTTTTTGATTTATTCTTTAACCTAGATGCTACCGAAGAACAGTTAGATTTCCCTACTTTCTACGGTTCTTCTAAGCAAGGTTGGTTCAATACTTCTTTAGAGCCTACAGATAACATTTTACCAATTTTAGATGGTATTTTACAATATGTTCCTGCGCCAAAAGTAGAAGAAGGGAACTTACAAATGCAAGTAACTTCTCTAGATTATTCTTCATTTTTAGGAAGAATTGCAGTAGGTAAAGTAACCAGAGGTTCTATCAAAGAATCTCAATGGATTGGTCTTGCACAAGAAAATGGCAATATCCTTAAAGGTAAAGTTAAAGAATTATATATTTTTGAAGGTTTAGGCAAGAAAAAAGTTACAGAAGTTCAAGCAGGTGATATTTGTGCAGTAGTAGGTTTTGATTCTTTCCAAATTGGAGATACTTTCGTAGATTTAGAAAATCCAGAACCATTGACTAGATTGTCTATTGACGAGCCTACGTTGAACATGACATTCTCAATCAATAATTCTCCTTTCTTCGGTAAAGATGGTAAATATGTAACGTCTAATCACTTGAAAGAAAGATTAGAAAAAGAATTAGAGAAAAACTTAGCATTAAGAGTTGAACAAACCGAAGATGCAAATACATTCCTAGTTTTTGGTAGAGGTATTCTTCACTTGTCAGTTCTTATTGAAACCATGAGAAGAGAAGGTTACGAAATGACCATTGGTCAGCCACAAGTAATTCTTCACGATGTAGATGGAGAAAGCCACGAACCATACGAAAGCTTAGTAGTAGATGTTCCAGAAGAGTATGCTTCTAGAGTAATCGATTTAGCTACACAAAGAAAAGGTGACCTTCACATTATGGAAACCAAAGGAGAAATGCAACACATGGAATTCGAAATTCCTTCAAGAGGTTTAATCGGATTACGTTCTCAAATGTTGACGGCAACTGCAGGTGAAGCGATTATGGCGCACCGTTTTACAGATTATAAACCTTTCAAAGGAGCGATTCCTGGTAGAAATAATGGGGTTTTGATTTCCAAAACACAAGGTCCTTGTACAGAATATTCTATCGCGAAATTACAAGATAGAGGTAAGTTTTTTGTAGATCCGGGCGAAGAAATTTATGCAGGAATGATTATTGGTGAACAAAACAAACCTGGAGACTTAGTCGTAAATATTGTAGAAGCAAAACAACTAAACAATATGCGTGCTGCTGGTAAAGATAAAGACGGAAACATTGCTCCAAAAATCTTATTCTCGCTAGAAGAGTGTATGGAATATATTCAAGCAGATGAATGTATAGAAGTTACTCCAAACTTCATCAGAATGCGTAAAAAAATCCTTTCTGAAGAAGATAGAAAACGTGCGGAAAGAAACGCGAAATAAAATTAGAACTTCAAATTTCAAATATAAATTACAATGAAATGTGGAATTGTAGGTTTACCAAACGTAGGTAAATCAACCTTATTTAACTGTCTTAGCAACGCCAAAGCACAATCTGCGAACTATCCGTTTTGTACAATCGAACCTAACTTAGGAACAGTTTCTGTACCAGATCCTCGTCTTTTTGAGTTAGAGAAATTGGTAAATCCAGAGCGTGTTTTACCAGCTGTGGTAGAAATTGTAGACATCGCAGGTTTAGTAAAAGGTGCTTCTAAAGGGGAAGGTTTAGGAAACCAGTTTTTGGCAAATATCAGAGAATGTGAAGCGATTATTCATGTTTTAAGATGTTTCGAAAACGGAAATATCGTTCACGTAGAAGGTTCTGTAGATCCAATGAGAGATAAAGAAATTATCGATATAGAACTTCAATTAAAAGACCTTGAAACACTTGGTAAAGCAGTTGAAAAAGCTAAAAAATTCATTAAGTCTGGTAAAAAAGAAGATATTTTAACTTACGAAACGCTTCAAAATCTTCAGAAATTTGTTGAAGACGGTAAAAACGTAAGAGAATTCCCTACAGATGATTTCACTCAATCTATCATTGATGAGGTTCACTTGTTAACCAAAAAGCCTGTGCTTTACGTTTGTAATGTAGATGAAAATTCTATAAAAAACGGAAATGAATGGATTGCTAAAATCGAAGAAATGGCAGCTAAAGAAAAAGCTGAAGTAGTAGTTTTAGCGGCACAAATCGAAGCAGATATCAATGAACTAGAAACTTTCGAAGAAAGACAAATGTTCTTAGAAGAATTAGGTCTTGAAGAACCAGGAGTAAACAGACTCATCAGAAAAGCATACGATTTATTGCACCTTCAAACGTATTTTACAGCGGGTGTAAAAGAAGTAAGAGCTTGGACAATTGGTAAAGGTTGGACTGCTCCACAAGCTGCTGGTGTAATTCACACTGATTTTGAAAAAGGATTCATTAGAGCAGAAGTTATCAGTTATGATGATTTCGTGAGCTTTGGTTCTGAAGCGAAAGTGAAAGAAGCTGGAAAAATGAGAGTAGAAGGAAAAGAATACATCGTAAAAGATGGAGATGTGATGCATTTCCGTTTTAACGTTTAAATTTTTATAAGGAAAAACTTAACTATATTAAATCGAGCAAAGTAATTTGCTCGATTTTTTTTGTAACGATTTCAATGGTTTCAAAACTAATTGTAAAAAAATAAAAAAATGAACAATCACGAAATAGACTACAAAATTCACGGTGAAGAATTGCAATGTGTTGAAATAGAATTAGATCCACAAGAAGCAGTAATTTCTGAACCCGGAAGTTTTATGATGATGACAGATGGTATCCAAATGGAAACTCTTTTTGGCGATGGAACAGAAACTGGCGGATTATTAGGAAAACTATTTTCTGCAGGGAAAAGATTGTTGACAGGAGAAAATCTTTTCATGACGGTTTATACCAATACTTCTTATCAGAAAAGACAAGTGACCTTTGCTGCGCCTTATTCTGGGAAAATTATTCCTCTAGATTTGTCTGATTTAGGTGGAAAAGTGATTTGTCAAAAAGACAGTTTTCTTTGTGCTGCAAAAGGCGTTTCTGTAGGGATAGAATTTCAAAGAAAATTAGGAACTGGACTTTTTGGAGGAGAAGGTTTCATTATGCAAAAACTAGAAGGAGACGGAATGGCTTTCGTGCACAGTGGTGGTTATGTGGTAGAAAAAGTATTGCAACCTGACGAAATTTTAAAAATAGATACAGGCTGTATTGTAGCGTTTACTCAAACCGTTTCTTACGATATTCAGTTTGTTGGCGGAATTAAAAATACTATTTTCGGTGGAGAGGGTTTGTTCTTTGCGCAATTGCAAGGTCCAGGAAAAGTTTGGATTCAGACGCTTCCTATCAGCAGATTGGCAAGTAGAATTTTGCAATATGCAGGTCCTTCCGGAAGAAGAGAAGAAGGAAGTGTTTTAGGAAAATTAGGAAATATGCTCGATGGAGACGGATTTTAATATTTAACTATTGATTTCAAAAATAAAAGCGAACTGTTTAAGGCTCGCTTTTTTATTTTAATTGCAATTTCCATCTATGTCACAAGAATCTCCAGAATTGATGAGTTGTAAACCTTTGTCACCATTCGAAAATTCTTCCCAAGTTTTTTCTAATGCTTCTAAAAACAATTCAGGTTGTTGCGCTCCAGAAATTCCATATTTATCATTAATCACAAAGAAAGGAACTGCATTAATTCCTAATTGTGCAGCCAATTGCATATCTTGTTTTACGAGATAACCTAATTCATCAGATTGTAAGGCGTTTTTAGCCTCATCTTCAGTGATTCCAATAGATTTTGACAACTGAATCAGCAAATGTGCTTTGTTAGAATTAGCCACTTTAGAATCATCAAAATTAAAGTCGATTCCCGCTTCTTTTCCAGCCATTGCAGCGCCTTCATGCATGGCTTTTGCTCTTTCTATGGTAATTCCTTTCGCTTTCGCAAAATATTCATAAGGACTCACTTCTGGTTGTGTTACCAAATTAGGGTCTAACTGGAAACTGTGCCAAGTGATTTCTAATTTTTCGGCGTGAGGAAATTTTTCTAATGCTTTTTCAAATTTCTTTTTTCCAACAAAGCAAAACGGACAACGAACGTCGCTCCAAATATTTATTTTCATGATATTTTTAATTTGAGTACAAATATAGTTTAGTTTAAATGCTATTGCATTGATGTATGATAAATTCTCGCTAAAAAAAACTTTTCCACAAAATTTCTTCCATAAATTTAGTTTCGTTAAATTTGTGAGTTATTGGTTTTAATTAACTTTCACGCGGTAAAGCAGGAAATATATGAGTGAGAATCTACAGGTAAATTATTCAGAAGAAAACATACGAACGCTCGATTGGCAGGAACACATTCGTCTTCGTCCTGGTATGTATATTGGGAAACTAGGAGACGGTTCTTCTGCAGATGATGGGATTTATATTTTGTTAAAGGAAATCATTGATAACTCTATCGATGAATTCCGTATGAAATCTGGAAAAAGAATCGAAATTAAATTAGATGAAGGCAAAGTAACCATCAGAGATTTTGGTCGTGGTATTCCTTTAGGAAAAGTAGTAGATGCGGTTTCTAAAATGAATACGGGTGGTAAATATGACTCTAAAGCTTTCAAAAAATCTGTAGGTCTTAATGGTGTGGGTACCAAAGCGGTGAATGCGCTTTCTGAATATTTTAAAGTGCGTTCGTTCCGAGACGGGAAAATGAAAGTGGCAGAGTTTTCTAAAGGAAACATCACCGAAAACCATCCTGAAACCGATACTTCAGACAGAAACGGAACCGAAATTTCTTTCATTCCTGATTACAGTATTTTCACGCATTTTAAATTCAGAAAGGAGTATATCGAAAGAATGCTTCGCAATTATGCTTATCTGAATCCGGGGCTTAAAATTATCTTTAACGGAGAAACGTATTACTCTGAAAACGGATTAAAAGACCTGTTGGAAGAAGAGTTAGAAGGCGAAATTCTGTATCCAATTGTTCACTTGAATGATGAAGACATAGAACTCGCGATTACCCATTCTGATAAATCACAAACTGAAACTTATTTCTCTTTCGTAAACGGACAAAACACTACACAAGGTGGAACGCATCTTAATGCTTTCCGTGAAGCGTATGTAAAAACGATAAGAGAATTTTTCAATAAAAATTTTGAAGCAGCAGATATTAGAAAATCTATTATTGCCGCTATTTCGATTAATGTAGAGGAACCTGTTTTTGAATCTCAAACTAAAACCAAACTCGGTTCTAATGATATCGGCCCAAATGGTCCTTCTGTAAGAACTTTTATTATTGATTTCTTAAAAAATAAACTCGATAATTTTTTACACAAAAATCCAGAAGTTGCCGAAGCAATTTTAAGAAAAATCATCATTTCTGAAAGAGAAAGAAAAGAACTTTCGGGAATTCAGAAACTGGCGAGAGAAAGAGCGAAAAAAGTTTCGCTTCACAATAAAAAATTGAGAGATTGTAGACAACACTACAATGACCAAAAAGCGTCTAGAAAATCTGAAACCATGATTTTCATTACCGAGGGAGACTCTGCTTCTGGTTCTATTACCAAATCAAGAGACGTAGAAACTCAAGCGGTGTTTTCATTGAAAGGGAAACCTTTGAACTGCTATGGTTTGACCAAGAAAATTGTGTATGAGAATGAGGAATTTAACCTTCTTCAAGCTGCACTAAATATTGAAAATAGTTTAGAGGATTTGCGTTATAATCATGTTATCATTGCTACCGATGCCGATGTAGACGGAATGCACATTCGATTGTTGATGATTACGTTTTTCTTACAATTTTTCCCTGATTTAATTAAAAATGGACATTTGTACATTTTGCAAACGCCACTTTTCAGAGTGAGAAATAAAAAAGAAACCAGATATTGCTATTCTGAAGAAGAACGTTTGAAAGCACTTAACGAATTAGGCAAAAATCCAGAAATCACCCGTTTCAAAGGTTTGGGAGAAATTTCACCTGATGAATTTAAACATTTCATAGGGAAAGATATTCGTCTAGAACCAGTAGTCATTGGTAAAGACAGCACTATTAATGATTTATTAGAGTTTTACATGGGGAAAAACACTCCAGACAGACAAACTTTCATTTTAGAAAACTTAGTGGTAGAAGACCCAGATATTGATAAAAAAGAGGTTCTGAACGACGCATAATTGTTTCTAAGAATTGGAAATATTTGAAAAAAGCAAACAAAGAAGGTAAAACGCAAGGTTAATAATGGAAGGACACGAGCACAAGGAAGAATCCTTAAAAAAAGTATCAGGTTTATACAAAGATTGGTTTCTAGATTACGCTTCCTACGTAATTTTAGACAGAGCCATTCCGTCTATTTTTGATGGTTTTAAGCCAGTACAGCGTAGAATTATGCATTCTATGCGTGAATTAGAAGACGGTAGATATAATAAAGTTGCCAATATTGTAGGAAATACCATGAAATATCATCCTCATGGTGATGCTTCTATTACGGATGCGATGGTGCAAATTGGCCAAAAAGAATTGCTCATTGATACCCAAGGAAACTGGGGAAATGTCTATACAGGAGATTCTGCAGCGGCAGCCAGATATATTGAAGCAAGATTAACTCCTTTTGCTTTGGAAGTGGTTTTCAACCCGAAAACTACGGAATGGAGCAAATCTTATGATGGTAGAAATAATGAACCGATTGATTTACCTGTAAAATTTCCTTTGCTATTAGCTCAAGGTGTAGAAGGAATTGGGGTAGGACTTTCTACCAAAATTATGCCTCATAATTTTAATGAATTGTTGAGTGCTTCTGTTGCTTATTTGAAAGGTAAAAAATTTGAACTCTATCCAGATTTTCAAACGGGAGGTTTATTAGATGTAAGCAATTATAATGATGGTCAACGTGGCGGAAAACTCCGTACTAGAGCCAGAATTATTCAAAAAGATAAAAATACCCTTTGCATTACCGAACTTCCGTTTTCTAAAAATACGGGTGATTTAATTGATTCTGTAATCAAAGCCAACGAAAAAGGGAAAATCAAAATCAAAAAAATTGAAGACAATACTTCTGATAAGGTAGAAATTAATATTCATTTAGCCAATGACGTTTCGCCAGATAAAACCATTGATGCGTTATATGCTTTCACCGATTGCGAAGTTTCTATTTCGCCGAATGCGTGTGTTATTGTAGGCGATAAACCAGAGTTTCTTTCGGTTTCTGAAATTCTCAGAAGAAATACTGACCACACTGTTTCTTTGCTCAAAAAAGAATTAGAAATAGAACTCCACGAACTCGAAGAAAAGTGGCATTTTGCAAGTTTAGAGAGAATCTTCATTGAGAATGAAATTTACCAAGAAATTAAAGGTAAAAATTCAAAAGAAGAAGTCTATGAAGCGATTGATAAAGCGCTGAAACCTTTCATTAAAAAGCTAATGAGAGCAGTTACGGTAGAAGATATCATCAAGTTGACGGAACTTCCTTTCATGAGAATTTCTCGTTATGACAGAGATAAAGCCGAAGAAAATATCCTCGCTCTAGAAGGTAAAATGGAACAGGTGAAACATCACTTAGCGAATCTCATTGCTTATGCCATCGATTATTTTACCAATATTCAGAAAAAATACGGAAAAGACAAAGAACGTAAAACAGAACTTAGAGTTTTTGATAATATTGATGCGACCAAAGTTGTTTTGGCCAACGAAAAATTCTATGTGAATAGAGAAGAAGGTTTCATAGGAACTTCGCTTAAAAAAGACGAATACGTTTTTGATTGTTCTGATATTGATGACATCATCACTTTCCAAAAAGACGGAACCATGAAAGTGGTAAAAGTAGAAGCCAAAACTTTCATCGGAAAAAATATTGTACACGTTGGCGTTTTCAAAAAAGGAGACAAACGTACTGTTTACAATATGATTTATCGTGAAGGAAAAGAAGGTCCTTACTACATGAAACGTTTTTCTGTAACAGGTGTTACCAGAAATACAGACTATAAATTGGCTTCGGATAAAAAAGGTTCAGAAATGTTGTATTTCTCTGCCAATCCAAATGGTGAAGCAGAAACGGTAACTGTTTTACTAAAACCAAATTCTAGAGTTAGAAAAAATAAAATTGAGATTGATTTCTCAGAATTGGCGATTAAAGGAAGAGATTCCAGAGGAAATCTCGTAACCAAATATGCAGTGAAGAAAGTCGATTTAAAAGAAGAAGGCGTTTCTACTTTGGCTCCTAGAAAAATTTGGTTTGATGATACGGTTCGTAGACTGAATGCAGACGGAAGAGGTACATTATTAGGCAGTTTCAAAGGAGATGATAAGATATTAACCATAAATCAAAATGGTGAAGCCAAATTGGTGACTTTTGACTTGCTCAATCGTTTTGATGATGAATATTTAATTCTCGAAAAATGGAAGCCAGAACAGCCGATTACGTGTATCTATTTTGATGGCGAAAAAGGAATCTATTTCATCAAACGTTTCTTGCTGGAAAATACAACGAATGTTCAGCAATTTATGCCAAGTGAACATCCGAAATCTTTCGTAGAATTTGTGGGAACTTCTGATGGTTGTACTGCTGAAATTATCTTCCCGAAAGATAAATCAGGCAAAGAAAAAGAGCCAGAAATCATCAATATTGATGAATTTATCGCAGTGAAAGGTATTAAAGCTATCGGAAATCAGTTTATCAAAGAAAAAGTAAAATCTATTAACATCACTATTCCAGAACCTTTGGAAGAAGAGCAAGAAGCAGAAGAATCTGCCAATGAAGAGATTGATGCTGATTCTGATATTAATGAAATTCCAGAAGAAGGTCAAATCGGAGATTTATTCTCCATTGATGAAAATAATGAATAATTAAAAAAGCATGCATCCAATATTATTAATAATCATTGCCATTACTGTAGTCATCAGTATTATGGGATTCCAAAATATTCAACTTTTTGAAAAGTATAAGTTCAATGTTTCGGCGATACAATTCAGAAAAGAATACATCAGACTGCTTTCTGCAGGATTTCTTCATGCAGATTGGGGACATTTGTTTTTTAATATGTTGACGCTCTATTTCTTTGCACCAATCGTTTTATATGTATATGGTATTTCAGGATTTTTGTTGGTATATTTAGGCTCAATTGTTATTGGGAATTTATTTTCTTTGTATTTGTATAAAAGACAAAGTTGGTATTCGGCAATTGGAGCGAGTGGTGGCGTTTCTGGAATTTTATTTGCAGCAGTAGCTTATGCGCCTAACGAAATTGAAGTGAATTTCTTGCCGGGTTATATTTTTGGAGCCTTATATTTCGGGTATTCCGTTTACATGATGCTTAATCCAAGACCACATGATAATATTGGTCACGCTGCACATTTAGGTGGTGCTGCTTTTGGCTTGATTTATGCGGTAGCGATTCAACCAGAAATTGCCATGAATAATGCAGTTTATTTGCTTGTGATGTCACTTCCTTTGATTTACATGAGTTACCAAGTTTTTGTGAAGAAGAAAATTGGGTAGTTTATAATAAAGAATTCAAAAATTAAAAATAGTAAGTCGGATTTTAGTCCGACTTTTTTATTATAAATAATCTGCAAAATTTGCTTAATCAGCGAGAGAAATTACTTTCTTCCCATCACAAATCTATCATTGCCAGATAAATCTTTTACCAATTTGCTTTCTGAGAAATTTTTGAACAGTTCTAAGGTTTCATTTCCTAATTTTTGATTGATTTCAAGGAAAAATAAACCGTTTTCATTGAGATGATTTTCACAGTCTTTTGCTATTTTTCGGTAGAAAATAAGCGCATCTTGAGTTGGTGAGAATAGTGCAATATTGGGCTCAAAACCTTTTACAGAATCTTCGATTTCTATGTTTTCATCAATGCCGATGTAAGGAGGATTTGAGATGATAACATCATAATTTTCGGTCAAATCTGTATTCAGGTAATCTGCTTGAATAAAGTTAATTTCAGTTTGATGAAAGTCTGCGTTTTTTCGAGCAATTTCAAGTGCTTTTTCAGAAATATCGATTGCTGAAATTTCTGCATCTGGGAAATGTTTTTTCAAAGTAATTGGGATAATTCCGCTTCCTGTTCCGATGTCAAGAATTTTAAAATCTCGAATCTCGAATCTCGAATCTCGAATCTTATTAATGGCCAATTCTAGCAATTCTTCTGTTTCAGGACGAGGAATTAAAACGTTTTCATCTACAAAAAATCTATTTCCATAAAATTCTGTATATCCCAAAATCTGTTGATATGGTTTTCCTTTTTTGAGTTCTTCAGTTACTTTTTCAAATTCCGAAGCCAGATTTTCTACTTTTCTTTCTTGAAAATCTTCTAAAAAATACCGGTAAAGAATTCTGCTTTCCTCTTTGGAATAAATAGTCGCTAAAGCTTCAGAAAACGAGGGAAAATAATCTTGAAATTGCATTTTACAAAATTATATAAATTATCCTAAATATTCTGTAATATGTTTCAGAGCTTAAACTCTGAAATTTGCCAAAAAATAAAAGTAATGATTACTAGAATCAAAGAATTACCAGATAACATGGTGGGCTTTTTAGCCACTGACGAAGTTTCAGCAAAAGATTTTATAGACGTAGTAATGCCAGAAGTAGAAAAATTTATCGAAAAGAAAGATAAATTGAATTACATGTTGGTCATCGAAACGGATTTAGCGAAATTTTCTACAGGAGCATGGTTTCAAGATGCTTTGATGGGAGTGAAAACTATAACCAAATGGCATAGAGCAGCTATTGTATATGATTCGCAATCTATACAAAATTTTACAGAAGTTTTTAGCAAAATTATGATTGGCGAGTTCAAAGGATTTGATAAAAAAGATTACGATACAGCCGTAAAATGGACTTCTGAACAAATTGACCTTTAATCACCTTATCAAAAACTCTTGCTATGAACGAAAATAAAAATCCTCAAATTACCGTAACCAAAAGCAGTTCTGTTTCGGAAATTCTACTTGAAAACGACAACAATGCTAAAGAAATTTTTAAAAATTTAAAACAAAATCTCTACAACGTAGAGCATTGGAACTTGGTTAAAGACAAGGAACATTGTCATTTTCAACTATGCAACAAGCATGGAGAAGAAAAAACGGGAAAAATAGAAAATGGCGACCTGATTAGA
>DITA01000061.1:0-2943 GCA_002422665.1 Flavobacteriales bacterium UBA6196 | reverse complement strand
CTATGAAACCTGAAATTGCTATTTTTTCTGCAGGAGGTTCTACTTCGCTAGAATACGCTCCTAAATTTGCAGAAGTAGGTTGTACCGTGATTGACAACTCTTCAGCTTGGAGAATGGACCCTACTAAAAAATTAGTAGTTCCAGAAATTAACGCTCACGTTTTGACCAAAGAAGATAAAATCATCGCAAATCCTAATTGCTCTACCATTCAAATGGTGATGGTTCTTAATCCTCTTCATTTAAAATACAAAGTAAAAAGAGTAATCGTTTCTACTTACCAATCGGTTTCAGGAACAGGAAAAGCTGCTGTAGACCAATTGAACGCAGAAATTGCAAATGCTGTAAATCCTGGTTCAGTAGAAGTAAACGCAGTTTATCCTTATCAAATTTTCAAAAATGCATTGCCACAGTGTGACGTTTTTGATGCAGATGATTACACTAAAGAAGAACTTAAACTCATCAAGGAACCTAAAAAAATCATGGGAGATGATTCTATTAAAATTACAGCAACTGCGGTGAGAATTCCTGTACAAGGTGGTCACTCAGAAAGCGTAAACATAGAATTTGAAAATGATTTTGACTTGGCTGAAGTTAAAAATATTCTAGCCAATACTCCAGGAGTTGTTCTTCAAGATGATGTAGAAAATAAAGTTTATCCTATGTGTTTCTACTCTGAAGGAAAAGACGAAGTTTTCGTAGGAAGAATCAGAAGAGACCTTTCTCAGCCAAACACTCTGAACTGCTGGATTGTAGCAGACAATCTGAGAAAAGGCGCCGCAACGAACGCGGTACAAATCGCAGAATATCTCATTGCAAACCAATTAGCATAAAACAACATCCCGCGAAAAGCGGGATTTTTTGTTAGAACCTTCAAACTTTTAAAATTAAATACATGGAAGTCGCTACCATCAATAAAAACAAACAAAAATTCACTTTCCAGAGAAATGTAGCCATAGTAGGTGTCATTTTATTCATAGGAAAACTGATTGCATGGCATCTTACCAATTCTGATGCTGTTTTTTCAGATGCTATGGAAAGTATTGTGAATATTATTTCAGCTTTCATGGGATTATATTCTTTGTATTTGGCAGCTCAACCTAAAGACGAAAACCATCCTTATGGCCACGGAAAAGTAGAATTTGTAACCTCCGGAGTGGAAGGTTCGCTGATTATTTTTGCAGGGATTATGATTATTGTAGAAGCAATAGACAGTTTGCTTCATGGCAATACTTTAAAAAAATTAGATTATGGAATTCTTATTGTTTTAGCAACTGCCATTATCAATTATTTGATGGGATACTTCTCCATCAAAAAAGGAGAAAGAGAAAATTCAGTGGTTCTTATTTCTTCAGGAAAACATCTTCAATCAGACACTTGGACCACTTTGGGCGTCGTCATCAGTTTAGTTCTAGTATATTTTACTAAAATTTATTGGATAGATGCAGCTGTAGCTTTGGTTTTTGGTTCTTATATCATCTTTGTAGGATACAAAATTGTAAGGAAATCACTCAGTGGAATTATGGACGAAGCAGACCCAGATTTATTAAAAGCTGTAGTAGAAGTTCTCGCCAAAAACCGAAAAAAAGAATGGATTGACATACATAACATGAAAATCCAACAATACGGAAGTGGTTTACATATCGACGCTCACATTACGCTTCCTTGGTATGATACGCTTAGAGAATCTCACCAAGAAATGGAAAACATCATCAAAACTTTAGCTTCAGAAACAGAAAGACATGTAGAATTTAATTTTCACATGGATGATTGCAAACCGCACTCTTGCGAAATTTGTGAACTGGAATGCGCGCACAGAATTCATGCTTTTAAAAAGAAAATAGAATGGACTCCTGAAAGCGTTTCTCAAGTTTCTAAACATTGTCTAGAAAACAATCCTTAAGCTTTTGCAAGTTTTTTTCTGTAATAAAAAATAGGAATAATCAACAGTAAAATTACCGGTTGAATCACGAATCTCCTCACTGAAAACGTGAAAAGATAACCTACTTCCATTTTTGAAAAAAGGCACCAAAGATAAATCGGGAAGAAAAATAAAAACGCTATCGTCATTAAAGCAACAGCTTGAAAAGTCCATTTTTTATTTAAAAACATAAAATGAACTACAACTGCCGAGAAAAATAAATTCAAAAAAAATCTTAACAAATGACTTGTAATTAATTTCACCGAATCAAAATCTGGAATTGTTGCCAATTTATAATCTCCTTTGAAAAAAGCTAAAAATGGGTCGTAGAAAATTTTATCTTCTAAAAAACGCACAGAAATTAATCCTAAAACCCCTACGAAAACAAACAGCCAATTAAGAATTTTTCTCATGGGTAATGACAAATTTATTAATCCAAATTAACCACAGAACCACAACTCCACCATAAATAATCGCAGGAAAAAAATAATCGTGTGCAGGTTTAGTTAAAGCAGGAAAATCTACCACAATCACATTCAGCACATAAATTCTAAAAAGATTTAAAATATAGAGCAAAACAATTCCTGAAAAAGCGAAATAAAACGTTTTTACGCCTTTATAAAAAGCAAAGACAAACGCCAAGAACATGATCATCACCGAAACAGCATTACAACCTTCTATCATTCTAGTTGCAGACTTTCCATTAATATAGAAGAGAATAGTTTCATGAGTTGGAAAATCTTTGGTTATCGTTTCATAACCTGTTAAATTCAGTAAGAAAGCACTTTGGTCAGAAATAATTTTAGTAAAGCCATCAATATTTCCAGAAAATTGGTTCAGATACCATTGATAAAAGAGAAACAGCAATAGCCAAATCCCCAAAAATCTAAGCAAAACCCACAGTATTTCTTTGAAATCTTTCATATTATAACAAAAATACACAAAAAATCCCTTTTCAAATTATTATATTTGCTTGGTAATGAAAAATCAAGAAATAGCTCAACTTTTTTTCGAAGAATTTTTAG
>DITA01000128.1:0-21373 GCA_002422665.1 Flavobacteriales bacterium UBA6196 | reverse complement strand
GGAATTTTCTTCCGACCATGACTACCTAATTAGGCGGTTTTTTTATTCAAATATTTCTAAAATTACAGGTAAGGATTTTGGCGAATAAAATTCTGGAAAATGCATTTTATAGTATTGTAAAATAGAATCTAATAAAGATTTTCTGTATTTTTTTTCAATTATAAAATCTTCGTCTATTTCTTGGTTTAAAATTTTCTTCCAAAGAAAAGACAGTTCTTCATCTACTTCTTTTTGAGTAATTTCTTCTTGGAAAACTCCCTTTTCAATATTTAAAAATTTTTCTTCGGACACCAATGGAGAAATACCAAAAAACTGAAGCATCCTAATCAGAAAAAAGTAATGCGCATGTATCTTTTTCTCTAAAATTTTCTGTTTGAAAAACTTAATTTCTTGATAAAGAGCAACGTTCTGACTTTCGTTCTTCAAAATTTGATTGAGAAAATCCGAAAGAAAAAAAATCACCGCGTTCTGATGAACATTTACCTCATCTGGTAACTTCTCATTCAGTTCTACCTTTTTAATCGTTGGAAGGTTGCCGTGATGACTTGAAAAGGTAATTCCCAGTTCATTAAGCGGCGAGAGAAAGGCTTTCTTTTTGTTTTTAGCAGAATATATTCCTCTCATGAAAAACGACTGAAAACCGCTTTCTAATGTATAACAATGCAGAATAGCATCATAATCTCCGTATTTAATGTATGAGAGTAAAAATCCTGTGTTTTTATCCATTAATTCACCACTGCAATTTTAGCGGTAGCTTTATCGGTTCCATCTTCATTGGTCATTAAGACAAAATAAATTCCCGAAGCTACCCTTATGCCTTTTTGATTATTGAGATTCCATTCGTAATAACCTCCTCTAGCTACTGCTTGATGCACTACGTTTCCTGCTGCATCTGTAATTCTAATATTGGTTTTTTCGGCAAGTCCTGTAATTTTTACATTTCCTCTGTATTGACTTGTAACGACTGGATTTGGATAAACTTTTATCTCAGAAAAATCACTAGAAACATTGATTACATCTCCTTGATACACCACAATTCCATCAAAGGTTACAAAATATACTTTTCCTGTTTTAGGGTCAACTTTTATATCTGTCACTACATCACTTGGTAATGGTGAATTTACTTTTGTAAAATGAGAAATAGTATTTTCTCCATTAGAACTGAGGTAAAACACGCCTCCACCTTCTACAGAAACCCATTTTTGATTTCCAGAATCTACTTCTACCTGAAGAATCACCAAATCCTTAAAAAGTTCTTCTGGAATTCCGTTTTGAGTAATAACAATAGGCTCTGCTTTATTATCAGTATTATTAATTGCATTAGAAGCGTTTGGTAAAATTCTAAGACCTAATCTAGTTCCTATCCAAATGTCATCATTTTTATCTATCGCTGCTGAAACACTTCCAGAAGCTGCCAATCCATTTTTTGAATTAATTAGTATGGTTTTATCATCTGAAAAACTAAGTGGTGTATTTTTATAATCAGAAATAATCAAACCTCCTGGATTATAGTAAGGAGATGGAATAAATAATTTGCCTTCTTTTACAAGTGGCTTCTGCATACTACCCGCAGAAATTAATGAATTAATAACAAACTGATCGGTAGATTTATCATAAACATAGACACCTTCTGTATATTTCTGATTTTGCAAAAGTCCAACGGAACAAAAAAGTTGATTATTTTCATCAAAAACACAACCTGCAGGTCTATTATAAAGACTATTAGCGTCTGTCTGGTTATATGCTTTTATAAAAACATTATTATCCATTTTATAAATCCCTTTTTGCCCTTGTATCCAAGAATAGTTAGTAAAGAAAACTTCGGAAGGTTTAGAAGGATTAGGAACTACATCTAAAATATTCCAAACGAAAGGAGAGATTTTAAAATAATTAGGATAATTCCATTTATTACCATCAAAATGATAATACCCTAAACCTGTATAAAATGGACCATTATAACCATCTCTTCCACCCGTAGAAACCCACAGTTGATTATCTAACAAGCTAATCTTATATGAAACATTAGAGTAAGGACCATCTGGTTTATAAGAGTTTTTAGATTCATCATAAATTCCTGAAAGTTTAGTTCCTGTATAAATTTGATTGTTTACTACGAAAGCCGTATTTACTTCTTCTCCGATATCTATTGTTTTTTGCAAAGTTCCTGTAAGTGTATACGCGTATACTTTGGTTTGGTCTGCAACAATAATTTGGGAATCCGTAATTTTGAGGTCTTTAATATTGGTAAAACTTTGCGGAATAGAACTTAAACTTCCCACATTACCATAATATACGGTGTTGTTATTAGATAACACCAAAGTAGATTTAGAATCTATCTGTGTATAATTTACTGCTACGGAATTCCAATTGCTGTACACCGAAAAAGTTACATCTATAGGATGATATTTAAGACTAGTTCCTGTAATCGCATAAACCGTATTGTCTTTTATGGTGGCTTCTAAAACTTTTTCGTAAGAAGTACCATTAAAAAAGAAACAAGTATCCCCAAATTCTTTTTTGGTGATGTTAAAAATAGAAACACCATAACCTACAGAAATCACGGCTTTGTCTCCATTGATAGAAATATTATTAATCGTTTTACTTCCTGTGTAACTTTGTGAGAGCGGAATATCTACCACATACGTTACACCATCTGCAGTTACCACATCTAGATTACCAGATTTATAACCTATAATTGCTGTATTGGTAGCTGCGTCATAGTCAAAAGCCGAAATTTTCACTTCGTGCAAACCATTGGCTTTAGAAAGTTTGGTAATTTCACCTGAAATGGTGTTGTAATAAAAAACTCCGTTCTCGGTTGCTGCAATAATTTTCCCATCTTTTTCTTTGAAAGCCAAAACATTATTGTAAGAGAACAAATCGCTCCACTTACTATTGGTGCTTTGCGAAAACACTGAAAAATACGACAAAAGCAGTAAAAAGACTAATATATTTTTTTTCATCATCAATTTTTAACCTAAAATGCTATCATCTATAACTTGATTATTCCATGAAATATTTTGTAAACTCTTATTTTTGTCAAAATAAAAATCTATTCTTCCTAAAAGCAATCCAGCCCAACCTACTTGATTCACCAAAACGTTTTTGCCACTTTTATTGGTAAAAGATTGTGGTTCTGGTAAAAAAGTATGAGTATGACCTCCTAAAATTAAATCAATATTATCCGTTTGAGCTGCTAATTTTTTGTCAGAAATTTTATCAGCATCATCCCTATAATCAAAACCAATATGTGATAGACAAATTACCAAATCACAACCTTTTTCTTTTCTCAGAAAATCTGCATAATGTTGTGCAATTTCTACTGGATTCAAATATTTAGTTTCCTGATATTGCTTCTTGCCCACCAATCCATCTAACTCTATTCCCACTCCGAAAAGTCCTACTTTAATTCCATCTTTTTTGAAGATTTTATATTTTTCGGTTTTTCCATCAAGAATGGTATTGCTGAAATCGTAATTAGAAGTAATAAAAGGGAATTTAGCATTCGGTAAAGCCTTCAAGAAACCATCCAAACCATTGTCGAAATCATGATTTCCCATAGTTGCTGCATCATAACCCATCATAGACATTAATTTGAACTCTAATTCACCTCCATAAAAATTAAAATATGGCGTTCCTTGAAAAATATCTCCTGCATCAAGCAAAAGAACGTTTTTTTCTTGGTTTCTAATCTGCTGGATTAATGTAGCACGTCTTGCAAAACCTCCCTGATTAGGATTTCTAGAATAACTAGAATCAAACGGTTCTATTCTGCTGTGTTGGTCATTGGTATGTAAAACGGTCAATTTATAAGCCGCATTTTTATCTAGAATACTTTTTTGACTGGCAAAAACTAAATTAGGCGCTAAAGAAAGTGCTAATGTTCCGCCTCCTACTGTTTTTAAAAATTCTTTTCTGTTCATTAGTTTTTCCCTTTAAAATTTAAACGAATGTCTTTATTAGCTTTTACTTCTGGATTTTTCTTGAAAAATTCTAAAAACAAATCTCTTAATTTAATTCCTGTAGAAATCAATTCTCCTTTGCTGAAAAACTTCATATTATCACCACCCAAAGCAAGATAATCAGACGTAGCGATGTAATACACCTCATCATCTTCTACATTTTCGCCATCGATTAAGGCTTGATTGATTTTACCGTTTTCTGTTTCGATGTAAAGATGAGAAACAGGGTTATTTTTCTGTGTTTCTAGATAATATTGAAATAAACCTCTTAAATCACTCCCTTTCATTTTTACAATTACTACTTCATTTTCAAAGGGCATAACTTCGAAAACATGTTTGGTCAAAATATCTCCTGCTCCAATCGTAGAACGAATTCCACCGATGTTAATTACCGCAGCATCTACATCAATATCATTTTTTTCTCCCCATTCTTCTGCTCCTTCATAAGTGAAATCTGCCAAAAGGTTCCCTAAATTAGAATTGTCTCCCGATTTATTAAGGTCTACAGAAGTGTAAGAAATTTTAGAATTCATTTTTTTCTCCAACTCTGCTTTATATGGAGCGATAACGGATACAAAATTCTGATTTTCTGCAATTTCAGAAGTGATAGAAGTATTTTTCTGCGGTTGAACTTGAGCCACTTGAAGCGGAGTTCTGCATGCAGAAGCAGTAAGCGCAACGATGGCCAACAACCAAATTTTATTTTTCATGATTTTATAAAAATTGTAATGCAAATATAATTGATTATCTGTTATTATGAATAGATTTTTTGGCGGGCGTGAACCGAAGATATTTGCGTGAAAAATAGCTCCGATTGCCTCTTTGTTTCTTTATATTTTTAAAGGAATCGGCGAAACTCGTGCCTCGTTTTGAAGCGGAAATCCTTTTAAAATTTTCAGGTTTTTTCATTTTATGAAACCTGAGTGAAAAAATTTTAAAAGATTGCAGCGAAAAGCGGGACCAAAAGTGATGAGAATTAGTAAACTTCTTGCTCCTGAAAAAAAAATTTTCACTAATTTTGAACAAATTAATTTTTATAACACAATTTAACAATGAGTAACTTAAAAGGAGTAGGTGTAGCATTAGTAACACCTTTCAACGAAGATTTATCAGTAGATTTTGATTCGCTAACGAGATTAGTAGAATACAACATCGAAAATGGCACCAATTATTTAGTAGTTCTAGGAACCACAGCAGAAGCTGCTACTCTTTCTGCAGCAGAAAAACAAGAAGTTATAAAACACGTTATAAAGATTAATAATAAACGTTTACCATTGGTTTTAGGAATCGGTGGAAACAATACTCTAGAAGTTAAAAAACAAATTGAAGAAGCTGATTTAACGGATTTCGATGCAGTTTTATCGGTATCTCCTTACTATAACAAACCCAACCAAGAAGGACTTTATCAACATTACAAAATGCTAGCTTCTACAGGGAAACAAATTATTATTTACAACGTTCCAGGAAGAACTGGTCAAAACATAGAAGCTTCTACCACATTGCGTTTAGCGAATGAATTTCCTAATCTTTTTATGATTAAAGAAGCTGCACCAAACATCTTACAATATTTTGACATTTTAAGAAAAAAACCTGCAAATTTCTCTTTAGTTTCTGGAGATGATGAATATACGCTTCCGGTAACCTTAGCTGGTGGAGATGGTGTAATTTCTGTAATTGGACAAGGTTATCCTAAGGAATTTTCTACGATGGTACAACTTGCTTTCGAAGGAAAAGTAAAAGAAGCTTATGAAATTCATAACAAATTGGTAGAAATCACCAGACTTATTTTTGCTGAAGGAAATCCTTGCGGAATTAAAACCGTTTTAGCAGAGAAAGGAATCATCAAAAACTACTTAAGACTGCCTCTAGTTGTTGCTTCTGAAGGTTTACAAGCCAAAATAAAAGCAGAAATGGCAAAAATTTAATTTTATAAATTTTAAATTTCAATATTAAGAACTTACCTTTGTGTAAGTTCTTTTTTTATGATTACAAAAGCCACCATAAAAGACATTCCTTTAATTCAAGATTTGGCAGAAAAATCTTGGCGAAGTCATTATCCGGGAATTATTTCTCCTGAACAAATAGATTTCATGCTGAATTTAATGTATTCTGAAGAAGAAATTACCCGTCAATTTAATAATCCCAATTATCATTATTATCTTTTGGGTTATGCAGAAAATTTCTATGGAATTATGGGCTTCGAAAATCATTATGAACAAAAAACTACTAAACTCCATAGAATCTACATTACCGAAGATGGAAAAGGAAAAGGTCTCGGAAAAGAAGCCATTCAGTTTCTTAAAAATCAAATTCTAGAAGTAGGTAACCAAAGAATTATACTTGCCGTAAATAAGCAAAATCCATCTTATCATTTTTATCTTTCTCAAGGCTTCAAAGTCTATGAAGAAGGCGTTTTTGACATTGGAGATGGCTTCGTAATGGATGATTACTTGATGGAATGGAATGCATAAATTATTATATCTTTAACATGTCATAGACATTCTCTATTAATTTTTTCACTAACTTTGTGAAATATTCAGATGAAAAGACATTTTTCAATATTTCTCTTAACAATTTACCTCTTTAGTTTTACTGAGGTAAAAGAAGTATTGAAAATTCCTGCATTAATCGAACATTATCAGGAACATAAATCTGAAAATAAAAACATCAGTATTATTGGGTTTATCGCGCTTCATTATTTAAGCGGTAGCCAAAAAGACAGTGATTATGAAAAAGATATGAAACTGCCTTTTAAAGCCCATGAAATTTCTTCCGTTAGCTTTGCAATCCAAGATTTACCAAAATCTTTTGAGCTGAATTTAACTCAAACTAAAAAGTTTTTTGAAGAAAAAAACCAGAACTTTCATTACACTGAAAGTTTTATCAATCCACATTTACTTTCATTTTTTCAACCGCCAGAGTTGGTTTAATTTATTGGTATAGAAAACTCATTACTATTTGGTTTTGAGACGTTTCACTCTATAAATTAAATTAAAATGCTTAACAAAATCATAGAATTTTCCATCAAGAATAAACTGATTATCGCTTTATTCACGCTTGGATTAATCATTTATGGAATATTTGAGGTAAGAAAATTACCTATCGATGCGGTACCTGATATTACAGACAATCAGGTACAGATTATTACCGTTTCCCCAAGTTTGGGAGCACCAGATGTAGAAAGATTCATCACTTTTCCGCTAGAACAAGCCAATAATAACATTGCAGGAATTAAACAAATGCGTAGTTTTTCGCGTTTCGGACTTTCTGTAATCACCATTGTTTTTAAAGATGAAGTAGATTTACATTGGGCACGTCAACAAGTTGCAGAAAGGCTTCAGCAAGTTTCTAAAGATATTCCTACCAGTTTGGGAACGCCTTCTATGGCTCCGATTTCTACAGGTTTAGGAGAAATTTATCAATATGTAGTTCGCCCAAAAAAAGGTTATGAACACCGATACAATGCGATGCAACTCAGAACCATTCAAGATTGGATTGTTCGTAGACAATTATTAGGAACGGAAGGAGTTGCAGATGTAGCGAGTTTTGGTGGAGATTTAAAGCAATATGAAGTTGCCGTAAATCCATCTCAACTGAAATCTATGGGTGTAACCATGACCGAAGTTTTTGATGCATTACAAAAAAATAATCAAAATACTGGTGGCGCTTACATAGAAAAAGGTCCGAGTGTTCTATTTATCAGAACCGAAGGATTAATGGGAAAAATTACAGATATTGAGAACACTGTAGTTAAAAATTTAGAAGACGGAACTCCAATTCTTATTAAAAATATTGGAACCGTACAATACGGAAAAGCCATCAGATACGGCGCGATGACCTACAACGGAAAAGGAGAAGTTGCAGGAGCCGTGGTGATGATGATGAAAGGAGAAAACTCAAACGAAGTCATTAAAAAAGTAAAAACAAGAATAGAAGAAATCCAAAAAACTTTACCTGAAGGCGTAAAAATTGATGCATTCTTAGACCGAACCAAAATGGTTAATAACGCCATAGGAACGGTAGAAAAAAACCTTTTAGAAGGAGCATTAATTGTAGTTTTCGTATTGGTATTATTCCTTGGAAATCTGCGTGCTGGATTTTTGGTAGCATCTGTTATTCCGCTCTCCATGCTTTTTGCCATCATTATGATGAATATTTTTGGAGTTTCGGGGAATTTAATGAGTTTAGGCGCATTAGATTTCGGGTTAATTGTGGATGGAGCCGTCATTATTGTAGAAGCGGTTTTGCATAGATTACAACACTTGAAAGTCTATCAAAACCAAAGCATTTCTCAGACCATGATGGATGACGAAGTCTATACTTCTTCCAGCAAAATGATGAATTCTGCGGTGTTTGGACAAATTATTATCCTAATCGTTTACTTACCAATTCTCACTTTAGAAGGCGTAGAAGGGAAAATGTTTATTCCGATGGCGCAAACTGTAATTTTTGCATTATTGGGAGCATTTATTCTTTCTTTAACCTATATCCCGATGATGAGTTCTCTTGTTTTGTCAAAAAAAATTGACAATAAGAAGACCATTTCGGATAAAATGATTGAAAAAATTGAGAAAAACTACGATAAATCATTAGAAAGAGTTTTAAAAGTTCCTAATTTAATATTCTTCGGGATTGTTGCTGTATTTTTCTTTGCAGTCTTTATAATGACCAGATTAGGTGGAGAATTTATTCCAAGTCTTCCTGAAGGAGATTTTGCGGTAGACACCAGAGTTTTACCAGGCAGTAATCTGAAAACTTCTACAGATGCTGTTCAAAAGTCATCACAGATTTTGATGAAAAAATTCCCAGAAATTGAAAAAATTGTAGGAAAAACAGGAAGTTCCGAAATCCCGACTGATCCAATGCCAATTGACGCGAGTGACATGATGATTATCTTAAAACCTCGTGCTGAATGGACTTCTGCAACAACTTATGATGAACTTTCGGAAAAAATGTCCGCCGAATTGAAGAAAAATATGATTGGCGTGACTTACTCTTTCCAATATCCTGTTGCAATGAGATTTAACGAATTAATGACAGGAGCAAGACAAGATGTAGTTTGTAAAATTTTTGGAGAAAATCTTGACACCTTAAAAGTTTATGCTGAAAAATTAGGTCAAATTTCTAAAAAAATTGAAGGCGCACAAAACATTTATGTAGAACCCGTTTCGGGAATGCCACAGATTGTAATTACTTACAAACGTGAAGCCATGTCACAGTTTGGACTCAATGTAAGTGATGTAAATAATATCGTGAATACCGCTTTTGCAGGACAAGCTACAGGCTCTGTATTTGAAGGAGAAAAGAAATTTGATTTGGTGGTTCGTTTAGACGGAAACCAAAGAAAAAATGTAAATGATGTCAATAATCTACTCATTTCTACTCCTTCAGGAATTGAAATTCCACTCAGTACAGTTGCAAATGTGGAATTAAAGGAAAGCATTAACCAAATTCAGCGTGAAAATGCTCAGCGAAGAATTATTGTTGGCTTCAATGTTAGAAACCGAGATATACAATCTACGGTAGAAGATTTACAACAAAATGTAGAAAAACAACTGAAACTTCCTGCTGGTTATTCTATAAAATATGGTGGAACTTTTGAAAATCTTCAACAAGCAAAATCACGTTTAGCAATAGCAGTTCCGGTGAGTTTATTTTTAATTTTATTGATGCTGTATTTTGCATTTAATTCAGTAAAATACGGATTGCTCATCTTCTCTGCTATTCCGCTTTCCGCGATTGGAGGAATTCTCTCACTTTGGTTAAGAGATATGAATTTCAGTATTTCTGCGGGAGTTGGTTTCATCGCATTATTTGGAGTAGCGGTTTTAAATGGTATTGTTCTTATTTCGGAATTTAACCGCCAAAAAACAATACAACCAGATTTAAAAACTGCAGTGATTGTCGGTGGAAAAACGAGATTAAGACCTGTTTTAATGACTGCATTTGTTGCATCTTTAGGATTTTTGCCAATGGCAATTTCTACTGGCGAAGGTGCAGAAGTGCAGAGACCTCTCGCTACAGTTGTAATTGGCGGTTTATTATTAGCTACTTACCTTACACTTTATCTATTACCTGTAATGTACATTTGGTTTGAGGCACATTTCCCTGAAAAAAATAGAAAATTGCAAGAAATAGAAGATACTGAAGATGGATACCAACTATAAATCTAAACACAGAGACACAAAGAATTTCACGGAGAGCACCGTGAACTCTAATAATTTCTCTGTGACCTCTGTGGTAAAAAATAAATCAAATAAAATGAAAGATAAATTTTTAAAAATATTCACTTTTCTAATTTTTGGAATAGGATTTTCACAAACTCCTATTTCGTTAGAAAGTGCTATCAATAAAGCCCTGAACAATAACTTAGCCATCAAAGACGGAACATTAAAGGTACAATACCAAGAAAAAATGCAACGTTCTGCTACCGTTATTGATCCATTGATGATATCTGGAGAAATCGGGCAAATGAATTCAGCTTATGTTGACAATAAATTTTCGGTTTCTCAAACAATTAGATTGCCAAAATTTTACAATAGTCAGAAGAAAGTTTTAGCAGAAGAATATAAAAATTCTATGTTACAATTGGATGTTCATAAGTGGCAAATCAAAAAAGAAATTTCTTTGATTTACAATGAGTTAAAATATCTAGACGAGAAGAAAAAACTGCTCAAAAAAGCAGACAGCATCTTTTCTCAATACTACAAAAGAGCAGAACTCAGACTGAAAAAAGGTGAAAGCAATCTCTTAGAAAAAGCGACTGCCGAAAACTTGAGAAGTCAAGCAGAACTGCAACTCAATGCACTCGAAAAAGACAGAGAAATTGCTTTGCAGAAATTTAATTTCCTTATCAATGATGGAACTTTTTACCAAAATGATAAAGAAAAATACACGGTTTTAGACGTAAATAACCTTGGCGAAAATTTCTCTGGAAATCCAATTATTTTGAAACAATTGGAGCAAGAAAAAAACATTCAAAACGCTAAACTTTTAGCTGAAAAATCTAAGCTCACTCCAAGTTTTAACATTGGATACAACAATATGTCTATGTACGGAACTGGTGCAGATGATAAATTCTATGAGCGTTCGGCAAGATTTCACTCAGGTATGGTAGGAATTGGTTTACCTGTTTTTAATTCAGCACAGAAATCAGTGATTGAAGCTCAGAAAATCAACCAACAAATCGCTGAAAATAATTATCAGCTGGGTTCATTACAACTGAAAAATCAATATACACAGAACTTTAATCTTTATCAAAAACTAACGAACGAGATTTATTACTATCAGAAAACAGGTTTGGCAAACAGCGAAAGCATCTTAAAAACCGCCAATAACCAATATTATAACGGAGAAATCAATTATTTAGAATGGACTCTTTTAGTGAATCAAGCATTTGAAATTGAAAACAAATACACAGATCGATTAAAAGAACTCAATGACATTATTATAGAAATCAACGCGCTGAAAAGCGAAAATTAATTAAAAGATGAAAAAATTTACCGCAACACATAGAATTATACATTGGGTTATCGCAATTTCAATGTTCGTATTATTAGCCACTGGATTTTTAAGAATGTATTGGATGGGCAGAAAAACCATTTCTGCTGCTATCAATAACGAACTTGCCGCTAAAGGTTTAGCATTACCAGAAGAAAGCATTCGTGCTATTGCAAAATCTATCATCAATCCAATGTTTGAGTGGCACGTTAACTTTGCTTATGTATTGGTTTTTGCTTTTGTTTTAAGGATAGTTTATATGCTGGTAAAAGGCATTAAATTCCCTAATCCTTTTTCTAAAACGGCTTCTGGAAAAGAAAAATTCCAAGGAACCATTTATTTTATTTTCTACTTTTTAGTGGCGGTAGAAGCTGCAACTGGTATGATGCTAAAATTTGAATTAGCAGGAGAAGATATTTTAGAAAAAGCCGAAGAAATTCACAAACTAGCTATTTATTGGGTGCCTGGATTCATTGTCCTTCACTTTGTAGGAATTACTATTGCAGAATTCACGAACAAAAAAGGAATTGTTTCTAAAATGATTGGAGGAGAATAATCCTTAATCAAATGAAAATTTTAATTTTTTTAAGCAAAAAATGAATCAAAAATGAAAAAAATAATTTCAATTATAACGATAACTCTTCTACTCTTTTCTTGTGGCAAAAAAGAAGAAACTGCCAAAGAAGAATTTGAAGTAGTAGCCGCTGAAAACCAAATTACACTGAACGATAACCAAATCAAAAATGCGGGTATAGAAACAGGAAATTTAGGATACGAAGATATTTCAGCAAAAATTATATTAAATGGAGCGATAGATGTTCCGCCACAGAATTTAGCAAGCGTTTCTGCACCAAGTGGTGGTTATGTGCGTTTTATTCGTCATATGCCAGGAATGCACGTAGATAAAGGTGAAACTTTGGCTGTTTTAGAAGATCCACAGATTGTTCAGTTACAGCAAGATTATCTTTTGGCAAAATCTAATTTAGGTTACGCACAAAAAGATTATGCTAGACAAAGTGAATTAAATCAAAGTAAAGCTGCATCAGATAAAGCGATGCAACTCGCCCAAACTGAAGCTCAAAATCAAAATATTTTGATGAGAGGAATGGCAGAAAAATTGAGAGCTCTTGGAATAAATCCGAATAATTTGAACGCTGGAAACATCAAAAGAAGTGTGGCGGTTAAATCACCAGTTTCTGGTTATATTTCTAGTGTAAATGTGAAAATGGGACAATATGTTTCGCCTACAGAAAGACTTTTTGACGTAGTAAACACAGGAGATATTTATCTTGCACTAAAGGTTTTTGAAAAAGATTTGAATAAAATTGCTTTGAACCAAAGAGTTTTTGCCTATACCAATCAAAATCCTGATAAAAAATACGCCGCAAATGTTATTTTAATCGGTAGAGATTTTCAGCCAGATAAATCGGTGATTATTCACTGTCATTTTATAGAATATGACAAGAGTTTAATTCCCGGAACTTACATGAATGCCGAAGTAGAGACTAAAACTGAAACAGGCAATACCGTTCCAGATGATGCAGTGGTAACTTGGGAAGGTAAACAATATATTTTTGAAGAAATACAACCAAAAACCTATAAAATGTTTCCTGTAACCATAGGAAATTCGGAAAATGGTAGAACAGAAATTTTGAACCTTGACGAAAAGGCTAAAAACAAGAAATTTGTAACGAAAGGAGCTTATTATCTATTGATGGGACTTAAAAATGTAGAAGAATAAATATTTTCTAAAACATTTTTATAATAATTACACAATTTACAACGTTACAATTAAAAATTTAAATAAATGAGAACTAAAAAGGTAATATTCAGCATATTACTACTCTTCAGCCTATTAGTTTTTTCACAAGAAAAATTTAGCAAGTTTCAGCAAATTAAAGACGCTGCTCAACAGGAAAACAAAAGTATTCTACTCAAATTTTCAGGCTCAGATTGGTGCATCCCATGTATTAAGTTGCAAAAAAAAGTGATTGATGACCCTGTTTTCCAAGAGTATATTTCTAAAAAACTAGTCTATGTAGAAGCAGATTTCCCTAGAAAAAAAGGGAAATTAAGTGCCAATATCATTACAAGAAATAAAGAATTAGCAGACATTTACAATAAACAAGGCGTTTTTCCTAAAATGGTCTTATTGAATGCTAATGGCAAAATTCTAAAAACTTGGGAAGGTTTTGATAATGCGACTGTAAATACGATGATTCAAGAAATTAATCAATCTATTGGTAAATAATATGCAAAAAAAACTGACCCAACTTTTGATGGGAAATCGGTTTGAAATTACTGTAGAAGCCAAAACAGATGCAGAAGCAGATTTTTTTCTAAAAAAAGCCGTAGAAGAAATTTCTAGAATAGAAGCGTTACTTTCTACTTATCAATCTACCAGCGAAACCAATCTCATCAATGAAAATGCAGGAATAAAACCTGTGAAAGTGAGCGATGAAACTTTTTCGATTATCGCAAGGTCTAAGAAAATTTCTAAAATTACTCAGGGAGCTTTTGATATTACTTACGGCTCTATTGATAAGCGTTTTTGGAATTTTGACACCGAAATGACTTCGCTTCCAGATGAAGATTTGGCTAAAAAAAGTATCGCTTTAATTGATTACAGAAACATAGAACTAGACGCAGAGCACAAAACTGTTTTCCTCAAAAACAAAGGAATGAGAATTGGTTTTGGGGGCATTGGAAAAGGCTATGCTGCAGAAAAAGCCAAAAATCTACTAAAAAGTCTTGGCGTAAAAGCAGGAATTATCAATGCTTCAGGAGATTTATCTTGTTGGGGAGTCCCCGAAAACGGAAAATCTTGGACCATAGGAATTGCGCACCCTGATTTTTCGGGAATGCCATTTTCTACGCTTGAAGTAACAGATTTAGCCATCGCAACATCTGGAAATTACGAAAAATTCGTGATGATTGATGGCAAAAAATATTCGCATACCATAGACCCAAAAACAGGATTTCCTATTCACGGAATTAAAAGCGTAACAGTGATTAGTCCAAACGCAGAAATTTCTGATGCTTTCGCAACACCTATTTCGATTATGGGCATAAAAGCTGGACTTTCTTTGATTAATCAAATGAAAGATATAGAATGCATCATCATAGATGATGATAACAATATTTATTACTCAGAAAACATCAAAATCATATAAAAATGAACTCTATTAAAGTATCTTTTGCACTATTCTTCGTCTCGATAATGGTGCAAAACTGCGTTTCTGTAAAAGAATACGAAAAAAACTATGTGAACGATAGTGAAATGCAACTTTCTACCAAAAAATCTGCAAAAACAGAAAATAATTTTCTTTTATACAGAGAAGCAGCTTCTGGTGCAGATGGTGGAAAAAACGGTGGCGGTTGCGGTTGCAACTAAGTAAATTACGAATCTATACAATCATTAACGATGAAAAAAAGCATAGTATCCGTACTTTTACTAGCCATCACTTTTGGTTTCTTTGGAAAATCAAAAGCACAAGAAAAAGACTCACTTTACGAAGCGAGAAAACTGAAAATTGACGAAATTAACTTTGTATCAGGATATTACACTCAGGAAGGTGACCACTCTTCTATTGGTGGGGGAAAAGGTGATGAAACTTTGACCAATATTTCTAATTCTATACAGGTAAGATTACTTAAAAACAGTCAAAAATATGAACATAGACTAGACGTTGCTGTAGCAGTAGACCATCACACTTCTGCTTCTACCAAATTAATTAATAATGTTCCAGATGGTTCCCCTACCAATATATATTCTGGAAAAATAAGTGCCAAAACTGCTGCTTCTAGTGGAACTAGCGGAGTTACTGGTGCTTCTTCTAAATTTGTAGGTTGGAGAATTTATCCTTCTATTAATTATTTTGCTAAAAATTTAGAACGAAATACTACTTATGGAATTGGAGCATACTTTTCCCGAGAATTTGACTATCAATCCATTGGTGGTGAACTTTCTTTTGTAAAAGCGTCTCAAGATAATAATGCTGAGTTCAGTGTAAAAGCAATGGCATTTTTTGACCAAAGACTAGAAATTTTACCAGTAGAACTTAGACCAGTTAATACAGGAGTAAACAACAAAAAAGCTGACGATGACGAAGACGAACATGAAGGAGGCGATGATAATTACAAACTTTGGAATAAAAATTCTTATAGTGTAAACTTTGCGTATTCTCAAATTATCAATCCAAGGTTACAAGTTTCATTGTTGGCAGATTTTGCATTTCAAGATGGTTTACTTTCTATTCCTTATAACAGAGTTTATTTTACCAATAATACGGTTTCCAGCGAAAAATTGCCTATGCAAAGAATGAAAATCCCATTAGGAATGAGACTCAATTATTTCTTGGGCGAAACATTTATTTTCAGAACCTATTATCGATATTTCTTTGATGATTGGGGAATCAAAGCACATACTGCACAATTAGAAATCCCGATAAAAATTTCGCCATTTGTTTCATTAAGTCCTTTTTACAGATATCATCATCAGACCAGCAATGATTATTTTAAACCTTACGGACAACACAATCCTGGCGAAAAATATTATTCTTCAGACTATGATTTATCTAGTTTTAATAGCCAAAACATTGGGTTAAATCTTCATTATTTACCTTTAGAATCTAAGATTTTTAAAAGTGTAGATTTCAGATATAGTTTTTATAAAAGAAGTGAAGGTTTATCAGCACATAATCTTACATTTGCTATAACCTTTAAATAACCATCTCAAAATGAACTTAAAAAACATCCAAACCGAAGTAGACGCTTCTTTTCTGTACGGTTTATTAGCAGAGAAAGAAGAAGACCAAAATGTAAAAGAGATTTTCTCACAAATGTCTGCCATCGAAAAATCTCACGCAGTAGCATTTTTACAGAAAGTAGGACTCACGGAAAAAGACATGCCGAAACCTTCTACAAGAGCAAAAATTCTTAAAAAAATTGGAGGAATTTTAGGTTATGATTATGTTTTAGGTGTTTTAATGGATACCGAAAAATCACTTTCCAGCTCTATCGGAAAAGCCAGAGTTAATACAAAAACTCAAGCATCTATTTCGGATACTGCCCACGTGAAAATTTTAGAAAATATTCTTCAAAATAATCCTAAAATCGGCGGAAATGCACTTTCTCGTTTTGAAAAAAGACATCGTTCTGTTGGCGGAAACGCACTTAGAGCAGCTGTTTTAGGAGGAAATGACGGTTTAATTTCCAACTTTTCATTAATTATGGGAGTTGCAGGAGCAAGTAGCGGACAAAAAGAAGTACTGCTCGCAGGTTTAGCTGGGCTTTTAGCAGGTTCATTGTCTATGGCATTAGGAGAATGGATTTCCGTACAGAGTTCCAAAGAATTATACGAAAACCAGATGTCTTTGGAAATGGATGAATTAGAAGTAAACCCTGAAGGAGAATTAAAAGAAATAGAATTGATTTACAGAGCGAAAGGAATTCCTGCTGATCAAGCCGCACAAATGGCAATAGAACTCATGAATGACAAAAATTCTGCACATCAATTTTTGGTAAAAGAAGAATTAGGAATCAACTCCGAAGAACTGAAAGGTTCTGCTATGGAAGCAGCGATTTCTTCTTTTGTATTATTTGCAATTGGAGCCATTTTACCACTGTTCCCGTTTTTCTTTTTAGGAGGAACTCCCGCAATTATTGCAAGTGCTATCTCTAGTTCTGTTGGCTTGTTTTTAATCGGTTCTGCCATTACACTTTTCACAGGAAAGAGCATTTGGTATTCAGGTTTCAGACAAGTTATTTTCGGATTATTGGCTGCAGCAATCACTTTCGGAATCGGTAAATTAATTGGCGTTTCCGTTATAGGATAATCATAAAATTAATGGCTAAAGTGAAAATGAATCACTTTATTTTTGATAAAATTTAACTTTAGCCTAATTTTTGTATCTAAAATACTGAGTTGAAAAAATTTATTTCCATATTATTCATTTCTGTTTATCTATTTTCCTTTCAAGAATTTAGACAAGTTTTCAAGTTGCCTAATTTGGTAGAGCATATTGTAAAACATAGGATAGAAAATGGTGAATTTTCATTGGTTAATTTTCTTAACCACCACTATTTCAGTGGAAATGTTATGGATAATGATTATGCTCAAGATCAGAAACTTCCTTTCAAACAAATAGATTTCACTCAATTTTCTACCATCGTTTTTGTAGTAGAATCACTTAATGTTTTAAAAATCGAAACTCCCAAGAGATTATTTATAGAAAATAAGAACTTTTTCATTTATAAAAACGATTTCATTTCTGAGTTTCATTATTCTATTTTTCAACCACCAGAAATTTTAATGTAATTTTTTGATTTACATCAACTTTATCTTTTTTCAAAAAGAAAAAGATACTCCTCACATTCATATTACATTAAAATTTAAGAAAATGAAAACAAAAACTTGGTCTTTGACGACCAGAATCTCGCACTGGCTTTTAGCCATAGGATTTACCGTAGCCTATATCACCGGCGAAAATGAATGGCAAATGAATTACCACTATGCTTTTGGAGCATTAGTTGGTGGAATTTTATTTTTCAGAATTCTTTACGGAATTATCGGTCCAAAATATTCTAATTTTGAAGATTTCCCAATGGGAATTTCTAAACAAATAGATTTCATTAAAAATTATTTCTCTAAAAATCAAACGTATGTAGGTCATAATCCTTTAGCATCTTTAGTGATGTTTTCTATGATGTTTTTAGGAATTTTCACAGCATTTACAGGTTATTTATGGGCTACAGAATCTGCACATTTTTTAGGATTTACTTTTACTGAAGAAATGGTAGAAGAAGGCCACGAAATTGGTGCAAAACTATTCTTAATTCTTGTATTTGCACATTTAGCAGGAATATTTGCTGACACTATTTTTCACAGAAAAACAGGAACTTTGGGTTCTATCTTCACAGGATACAAAAACGTACAAGCAGATGCTTCAAAAACAAATGCTTTTCATAAAATCTTCTCTATAATTTGGTTAGGCGTACCGATGATTTTATTCTACCTTGCTTTCGGTTTACCTGTAAATGAAACAGGTAATGAAAGAGAAAATGAGGAAGAAGATGAATGGGAATCGCTGCTCTACCCTGACAAAAATTCTGAAAAATCACCAATGAATCTCATTGTGAAATTGACTAAAAACAGAAGCAATGTAGATGGAACCAGTTTGGCTTCTAGCAGTAGACAAACTGAGACTAATACTACTGTGAATACAGAAAGTAATTCTATCCAGAGTTATGCACAAAACTCACAATATTACACCGAAAACAGTAATGATGAGCGTGAATATTATGAACATGAAGAACATTCTAAACATCATCACATAAAAAGAGAACATCATGATTATGATGAAGATGATGATTAATTTTAAAAAATAATAGAAAATACCGATGAAAATTTCATCGGTATTTTTATTAAGTTTTGGTTAAAAAATTAAGAGATTTTTCCCCATTTATTTTTGCCTTTGTACTGTTTTACGTAGTAATTTCTAAGGCTTTGATGCTCAGGAAGCTGTAGATTTCCGTCTATTTTTAGCAAATGTTCTACGGTTTCTTTTGCTGCTTTTATGATATTACCATCATTTACCAAATCAAGGCGTTTAAAATCTACCATTCCGCTTTGTTGAGTTCCCAGAATATCTCCAGGACCGCGCAATTGCATGTCGACTTCAGAAATTTTAAAACCGTCATTGGTTTCACACATGGTTTTGATGCGTTTTCTGGATTCTGTGGAAAGTTTATCGCCCGTCATCAGAATACAATAGCTTTGTTCTGCGCCTCTTCCTACTCTACCACGAAGCTGGTGCAACTGTGATAGTCCAAATCTTTCAGCACTTTCTATCACCATTACCGAAGCATTCGGTACATTTACGCCTACTTCTATTACGGTAGTTGCGACCATAATATCTGCTTTTCCTTTGGCAAAATAATTCATGGCTGCATCTTTTTCATCGGGTTTCATTTTCCCGTGAAGCATGGTGGTATTATAATCTGGAAGCGGAAAAATTTCTGAAATATGCTCAAAACCTTCCATCAAATTTTTATAATCCAGCGTTTCAGATTCCTCGATTAATGGATATACAAAATACACTTGTCTGCCTTTGGCAATTTCTTCTTTGGCAAAACCATAGACAGAATTTCTATCTTTTTCTCTTCTATGAGCAGTGATAATGGGTTTTCTACCAACAGGCATTTCATCAATTACCGAAACATCTAAATCTGAGTAATAACTCATCGCTAGAGTTCTAGGAATTGGAGTTGCCGTCATTACCAAAATATGCGGTGCAATTTTATTTTTAGCCCAAAGTTTCGCACGTTGTGCTACTCCAAATCTATGTTGCTCATCAATAATTGCCAATCCTAAATTTTTGAACCGAACAATATCTTCTAAAACCGCATGAGTTCCTACCAAAATCGAAAGTTCGCCGTTTAAAAGTTCTTCATGAATAATTTTTCTTTCGGCGGTTTTAGTAGAACCTGTGAGTAATCTTACTTTAACATCTGTTTCCTTCAATAAATCTGCAATCGAATTAAAATGCTGTGTTGCCAAAATTTCCGTTGGAGCCATCATACAACTTTGAAAACCATTATCCATCGCTAAAAGTATCGCTAAAAGTGCCACCATCGTTTTACCAGAACCTACATCTCCTTGCAATAATCGGTTCATTTGGATAGGCTTTTTCAAATCATTTCTGATTTCTTTCAGCACTCTTTTTTGAGCATTCGTTAATTCAAAAGGAAGGAAATTTTCGTAAAAATTGTTGAAATTTTCGCCTACTATCGGAAAAGGATTCCCAATCGTAAAACTTTTGTTGTAATTTTTTTTGAGACCGTAACCCAACTGGAAAAAGAACGCTTCTTCAAATTTTAATCTTCTGTCAGCATGTTTGGCAAAATCTGCATTATGTGGAAAATGAATGTTGAGATATGCTTGTTGACGACTCATCAATTTCAGAGATTTCATGAGGGAAACTGGCAAATTTTCTTCGATTAACTGAGGAATCTGCGAAATGATGTTGGCTTGAACCGTTTGAAAAAATTTCTGGTTCAATCCTCTTTTCGTCAATTTTTCTGAACTTGGATAAATAGGTCTGAGTCTTTCTTCTGCCGATTTTTTATCTTCTAATTCAATTTCTGGATGCGGCATGGAAAAAGTGTGGTTAAACTCCTGAACTCTCCCAAAAATATAGATTTCTCGGTTTACGGGAATCTGTTCTTTCATCCAATTAGAATACTGAAACCAAACTACATCTAGTGTTCCTGTTCCGTCTGTAAACTTCCCCGAAAGTCGTTTTTTTCCTTTGGCATATGTAATTTCCTGCAAAT
Source organism: Flavobacteriales bacterium UBA6196 (assembly GCA_002422665.1). Lineage (GTDB taxonomy): Bacteria > Bacteroidota > Bacteroidia > Flavobacteriales > Weeksellaceae > Cloacibacterium > Cloacibacterium caeni_C. The sequence continues at coordinate 575 of DITA01000128.1, read as the reverse complement.
CTGTGATTCTGCCTTTCAGTTGAATTTCTAAATTATCTTCCTTGATGTCTGCAATTTTATAGACTTTCGATTTATCTAAATATCTTATCGGAAAAAAATGCAAAAAATCTTCCACCGTTCTAATATCTAAGACATTAGCAATCAGTTTGGCACGTTCTGTACCAATTCCTTTTAAAAATTCTATGGAAGTGTCTAATGTCAATGGTGAATATACTTCGCAGTGAACTGTGAGTTTTACGATGTGAAATTAAGGAAATTTGTTCAAAACTAAAAAAGAAAGACCTTCAATAATGAAAGTCTTTTTTATTCTGTTTTGGCTAAAGCCAAATTGATTTTTATGATTTCTGAAATGGAAAAATAACCGTTTCAATTTTACATGAAAGTAACTCGCATTTAAAATATACTTTTCATGCACTCTTCATGAGCTATCTACGGAGTATCTATGAACCACCTATGCTATATCCAAATTGGGGAGTCAGAATAAATTGAATTTTAAATAATTACTTGAAAAACATATAAAAAACAAAAACCGCCTCTCGAAAGAAGCGGTTTGTGGTTTCTCCAGGAATCGAACC
>DITA01000064.1:10701-19279 GCA_002422665.1 Flavobacteriales bacterium UBA6196 | reverse complement strand
GGACGGATGAGATTGCCGTTTTCGTCGGTTTGATTGCTGTTGCTATTTGCTGGCATTCCTTTATACGCTTCTGCTTTCCAATCGTGGTGGCGTTCTACCAGTTTCTTGCGGGTGGAAGTTACTTTGTATTCGCTGTTTTCTTCTAATTCGTTTACAAAAGCACTGGCATCTTCCAAAACTTCCTTCTCTACCAAACTATCCATACTGGCGTTGGCTTTGATGAAAACGCTGTCCACCGCTTGTCGTTTACCACGAACCATGCCTTTAGAAACGCACATTCTCAAGACTTCTTTAAACAAGTTTAAAAACACTTCTTCGCCATATAAATTGCGAGTTCGGCTAATGGTACTGTGCCAAGGAAGCTGCTCATGTACATCATAACCTAAAAACAATCGTATCGACAAGCTATCACTACAAAAAGCAATTAATTGTCGATCACTATTGATGTTATTCAAATATCCCACCAACAATATCTTAAAGAAAACTACAGGATCTATACTCTCTTGGCCTTCCTTACCATAATACTTTTGAGTTGCTTTATAAATGAAATGTAAATCGAGTTCGGTTTGCAATTTTCTGTAAAAATTATCCTCTGGAACCAAATCCAACAAATTAACCGAAACAAATAATTGGGGCGTAAAACTCTTCTTTCCTTGCATATTTAAATTTACGAAATATCCAATTTTTATACAAATTTTTGTATATTTGAGTTGTGCAACAAGCACATCGCATTGGCAAAATGGCAGGTTAAGTGCTAAATTGAAAGTTTCTGCATTTTATTCCGCCGAATGTGTTCCACATTCGCTTTTTATTTGTAAGTTAGCTCTGTGGAAACACATCGGCTACGTTCTCGCTAAATTGAACTTTTTGTCCAATTTATCCGCCACTTCGCCAATGCGTTTCCCGTTATCGGCAATTTCAGAAAAACAGCGTCAATGAAAGAAAAATTTTACATTTTAATATTTATTTTATTTTTTTCAAATTTGATTTTTGGACAAAAAGCAAAACTGAATATCTCAATTGATGACAGAATAGAGACACTTTATTCAGTTGCCTATTTTGACAATTACTTTTTAGTCAACAAACACGCAAATATTTATAAAAATACTCTTGACCAAAAATTAACATCTTTGAAAAATCATCGTGCAGTTGCATTATTTGATACAATTTCTAAAAAATATAATTTTTCATATTATAGACCTATTGAATGGATACTCAAATATTCAGACTTTCCAAAATTTGAAAAGATTAAAACCAAATCAGATGCTGAAGATGAAACTATCACCAAAGGAAAAGAATACTTACTTGAAGAGTTTAGAAATGAACTAACCAAATTTAATCAGGACAGTCTATTTCAAAATTATTTAAAAGCCATCAAACCAATTAATGAAAAAATAATCAATAAAATTTTACAATCTAAAACAATCAGATATTTGCCTGATTATTTAGAAGATTATTACGGAACAAAACTTTCTTCATACAATCTTATTCTATCGCCATTAATTCATTCGGGAGGTTTTAACGCTGAAATTACTAATCAGAAAGGAGAAAAAGAAGTTTATGCTGTCATTGGTTCGAATGGAGAAATTGATTTTTATCCTCACTTTGACAACGATTATTTAGAAACAGATATGATTTTGCACGAATTTGGACATTCATTCGTTAATCCGCTGTCTAAAAAATATGAAAAAGAAATTGAAAATTTACGAACTAAATACTATGACAAAAAACTTGAAAAAAGTGGCAGACAACAAGGTTACAGTCAATGGAAATACGTTTTTAATGAAATTTTGCTTCGTGCTATCGTTATAAATATTAGTCGCTCAAAGTTTGGGAAAGAAAAAGCGGATAAACTTCTTGAATTTGAGAAAAGTGTCGGATTTGAATTAGTTGAAACAGTGTCAAAAAAACTAAATATTTACGAAACTAACAGAAAAAAATATAAAAAATTTGAGGAATTTTATCCTGTATTACTAAATGAATTGAAATAAAGAAACTGCCGATAACATGATAATTGGTAAAATACTGAGTATAAAACCAACTCCGAAACATTCTAATAAAAATCAAAAATAATATCCGTTTACAAACGGATTTTTTTAACTTTACTAAAAACAAATTGTCATGAAAACAATTATCAAAATATTTTCACTTTGTATTTTTATGACTTCAATAAGTGTTTTTGGATGCAAATGTGAAGATTTAGATATTAAGCAATCATTTAAATATGCTGAGATTGTTTTTATTGGAAAAATAAATGACATTAAAAAAGTTGCTTCAGGTTTTAAAACTCTTCAGAATCAATTAAGTAATGTAAGAATAGGAAAAATTTATAAACTTGATTATTATGATGGTTAATATCTAGAAAATACTTCGGCAACTATATTTTCTTCTCAACTAAGATCTTGTGATTTATTTTTTGACCAAAATAAAGAGTATCTAATATTTGGTTACATAGAACCTGACACAGGATTTATCTATTCAGAATATTGTTTTAAAACTAAATCCATTTCAGAAGTAACTCAAAAAGATTTAGAATTATTAGAAAAACTAGAGAAAGAGCATGAAATAGAAGTTGAAAAAGCGAATCAAGAGGATAAAGTAATATTTGACTTAAATTATGAAGGAAATGTTCCGAATAAACAAATTGAAAGACAAAAACGAGATATAGACTTACTGATGTATCAAAATGGATTACTCAAAATCTCTCTCTATTCAGTTTTAGCAATATTAATATTCCTCATCATCATAATTTTTATGAAAAGAAAGCGCAGGTAATAAATTATTTTAAAACTGCGATATTTAAAGAATCAAAATAAATCTATCTCAAAAATATTATCCGTTTACAAACGGATTTTTTTTATCTTTACATAAAACTAAATCCATGCAAAACTGTCTAGAATGTGGCGAAAAAATCATGGGCAGAATAGATAAGAAATTCTGCAGTGATGCTTGTAGAAACGCCTATAACAATAAACAGAACAAAGACCAAACCAACCTTATGCGCAATATTAACAATAAACTGCGCAAGAATTTCAAAATTCTCTCTGAACAAAATTTTGTAGAAAACAAAGCCAAAACTACTAGAAATAAACTTTCGGTTGCAGGTTTTGATTTCGAATATTTCACCAATATTAAAACCTATAAAAACGGCGCTCAATATTATTTTGTGTATGATTTTGGGTATAAATTTTTAGAAGATGATTTTATTCTGGTGGTAAAAAAAGAAGCTTAAAAGTCTCCTTTTTCTTGAAAAAGAACCAAATTTTTCGCTATATTTGAAAAACTATTTTATTCGACTATGACCGATTTCTTTACTGGAATGAGCGTGCTTCAACAAGCATTTTGGTATTCTGCTCTCCTATCCAGCATTATTTTTTCATTGCAAACCATCCTCACTTTTGTAGGAGTAGAATCTTCTGATTTAGATGCAGATTTAGATGGAGATTTTCATCATGTAGATGCACCTTTTGAATGGTTTACCTTCCGAAATCTCATTAATTTTCTTCTTGGTTTTGGGTGGACTGGTGTGGCCTTTTTTGGCGAAATGAATGATTATCTTCTGGTAGCTTTGGCAACTTTAGTAGGATTAATTTTTGTGGCGATATTCTTTATCATCATCAAGCAATTTCTAAAATTACAAGAAGACAACACCTTTCAAATGGAAAAAACCATCGGAAAAACCGCTGAAGTTTATCTTAAAATTCCCGCTCATAAATCGGGAACTGGAAAAATTCAGGTAAGCATTAATGGTAGTTTTCATGAACTCAATGCAGTAACAGAAGGAGAAGAAATTCTTTCTGGCGAAAGCGTGAAAATCATCAATACAGAAAACAAAATTTTAATTGTAGAAAAAATTTAAATTAATATAAACTGATTAAAACCAATGGAACCTTTTATTATTATCGTTATTGTTGCAATTGTAATATTTGTAACTATTCTAGCCCTTATTTCTAGGTACAAAAGATGTCCTTCTGACAAAATCTTAGTCATCTACGGAAGAACTGGCGGCCAATCTGCTAAATGTATTCACGGAGGTGGTGCTTTTATTTGGCCTGTTATTCAAGATTTTGCTTACCTAGACCTTAAGCCAATTTCTATTGAAGCCAATCTTACCAATGCGCTTTCTAGACAAAACATCAGAGTAGACGTGCCTTGTAGATTTACCATCGCTATTTCTACCGAGCCAGATTCTATGGGAAATGCTGCAGAAAGATTATTAGGACTTGCTCCAGAACAAATTCAAGAACTTTCTAAAGATATTCTTTTTGGTCAATTGCGTTTGGTGATTGCTACCATGACAATTGAAGAAATTAACTCAGATAGAGATAAATTCCTTGATAATATTTCTAAAAACGTAGATACAGAACTTAAAAAAATTGGTTTAAAGCTCATTAACGTAAACGTAACCGATATTAAAGATGAATCTGGCTATATAGAAGCTCTTGGTAAAGAAGCTGCTGCAAAAGCGATTAACGAAGCTAAAATTTCTGTAGCAGAGCAAGAAAAAATCGGGGAAACAGGTAAAGCAAGTGCAGACCGAGAAAAAGATGTAGTCATTGCGGAAACACAAAGAGATAGAGATGTAAAAATTGCCGTTACTCAAAAAGATAGAGAAGTAAGCATTGCCTCAGCTAAAAAAGATGAAAGCATTGGTAAAGCTGAAGCAGAAAAAGAAGCGAGAATCGCAACTTCTCTAGCCAACTCTATCGCTGTAAAAGGAGAAAACGAAGCGAAAATTACTATTGCCAATTCTGATGCACAAAGACGTGAAAAAGAAGCGGAAGCGCTGAAAATAGCAATGGCTGCCGAAAAAGTACAATCGGCAAAAGCTTTAGAGGAATCTTACTTAGCCGAACAAAAAGCTGAAACTGCAAGAGCTGAAAGAGAACGCTCTACTCAAAATGCCAACATTGTAGTTCCAGCTGAAATAGCAAGACAAAAAGCCATTATTGATGCAGAAGCAGAAGCAGAAAAAATAAGACTTCAGGCAAAAGGTGAAGCAGACGCAATTTTTGCCAAAATGGAAGCAGAAGCAAAAGGTCTTTATGAAATCTTAACCAAACAAGCAGAAGGTTATGACCAAATTGTAAAAGCTGCAGGTGGTGATACCAATAGTGCTTTCCAATTATTATTGATTGAAAAATTACCAGAATTGGTAAAAACTCAAGTGGAAGCAGTTAAAAATATTAAAATTGATAAAATTACTGTTTGGGATGGCGGAAACAATCCTGAAGGAAGTACTTCTACCGCTAATTTTGTTTCAGGAATGATGAAAACCGTTCCTCCATTGAATGATTTATTCAATATGGCAGGCCTTAATCTTCCGTCTTACTTAAAAGGCGAAAATCCTAAAGAAGAGGATGCTAAAATAATAGAAGAAAAACCTTCTAAACCTGAAGGTGAATCTCCAAAAACATAACCCAAAAAAAGAGCAGAAGTTTCTGCTCTTTTTGTTTTATTCTTCGTTGATGAGTCTGATTTTATCTTCCAGAATTTCTATGACTTGGTCTTTATATAAACCGCCAATTGCCTTTTTGAAATTCTTTTTGCTCATTTGCAGTTCTTGTTTTATTTCTTCGGGTTCTGATTTGTCTGAGAGATAAAGAATTCCGTAATTTTCTTTTAATTTCTGAAGAATTTTCTGTTGAAATTCATCATGATTGTTTTCATAACCTTGTTTCTGAAGCGTAACATCTATTTTACCGTCTTCTCTGATGGTTTTGATGTAGCCTTTTTCTTCAGACAACGGATATAATTTTTTGAAAACATCCGAAGTATAAATTAAACCCAAATATTTTTTATTCACCACTACATTGAACCCAATTTCTGATTCTCCTGCAATGATTAGATTTACTTCTTCCCCTTTTTTGAAAGGAACATTTTCGTAAGACTGATTTCTCTTAAATTTAGTTGTCCCTGTAATTCTGTCAGAAACATCATCTACATAGACGTAAACCAAATAACGTTTTCCTTCAAGGATTTTACCTTTTTGTTGTTTGTAAGGAATAAATAAATCTTTGATAATTCCCCAATCCATAAAAGCACCACTTGGCAAAGATTGCACGCAAGTCATCACTGCAAACTCTCCTACTTCGCAAAGCGGAATTTCTGTAGTAGCTTTTAAGGCAGAATCATCTTGATACACGAAAACTGATATTTCATCGCCTATTTCTGCATTTTCGTCTGCAAAAATTTTAGGCAAAAAAGCTCTTTCACCGGTTTGAGATTCTAAGAAAAGTCCAGAGGTATTTTTTTCTGCGATTTTTAAAGTTTGAGTTTTTCCTAACTGCATTTTTGTAATTGATAATTGGTAAGTTTTGCAAAGGTAAGGTTTTATTTCACAGCATCAAGTAAAGCTTGTATATCAAATTTTACCATTTTCTGAAATGCTTCTACTGCTTTTGGTGCTTTTTCGACGTCATTCATCAATTCCATCAAAACTTTAGGATAGACTTGCCAACACATTCCGAACTGGTCTGAAAGCCAACCGCAAACTTTTTCGTTTCCACCGTTTTTTAGGAGATTTTCCCAGTAATAATCTATTTCTTCTTGCGTTTCGCATTCTATGCAAAAAGAAACGGCTTCATCAAATTTGAAATTCGGGCCGCCATTTAATCCCATGAATTCTCTTCCGTTCATTTCAAATTTCACGACCATTCCATTATCCGAAAGGACTTTAGAATTAGGGAAAATTTGGCAATAAAAATCTGCAGCTTCTCTGGCTCTTCCATCGTACCAAAGACATGGAAATATAGGTTTTGTAATCATATTTTTAATTTTTTTGAAATGGTGATATTTTAGAATTTTCAATTTCTCTCGCTGATTTGGCTGATTAAACAGATTTTTTATTTTCAATTATCCGCAAAATCTGCGTAATCTGCGAGAAACATATAAAATCAAATGTACAAAAAAAAGTTGCAGAAATTTTCTAAATGATAACCGAATTGCAGCCCGAGTTGAGCGGAGCTCTTTTTGTGTAGCGAAGCGAAACAAAAAAGCGGGAGCGGAACGAGGAAATTGCTGCCCAAACAAAAAAGAGAAGCCGAAACTTCTCTTTTATCTTTAAATATTTAATTTTTAAATTTTTCAATCAAAAATTACATGTGAAGCGCACGTTTTCCTGTAGCGTCTAATGCAGCTTCTTTAATCGCTTCTGCATAAGTAGGATGCGCATGAGACATTCTAGAAATATCTTCTGCACTAGCACGGAATTCCATAGCAGTTACAGCTTCTGCAATTAAGTCTGCAGCTCTTGCACCAATCATGTGAACGCCTAAAACTTCGTCTGTTTTTTCATCAGCCAAAATTTTAATTAATCCGTCAATATCTCCAGAAGCACGGCTTCTTCCTAAAGCTCTCATTGGGAAAGAACCTACTTTATAAGCTGCTCCTTCTTCTTTTAATTGCTCTTCGGTTTTACCAACTCCTGCAACTTCTGGCCAAGTGTAAACAACTCCTGGAATTAAGTTATAATTGATGTGTGGTTTTTGACCTGCTAAAGTTTCAGCTACGAAAACGCCTTCTTCTTCAGCTTTGTGAGCCAACATAGCTCCTTTTACTACGTCGCCAATTGCATAAATATTGGCAACATTAGTTTGTAAATGGTCGTTTACTTTTACTCTTCCTCTTTCGTCTAATTCTACTCCAGCTTTTTCTAATCCAAGACCTTCTGTGAATGGTTTTCTACCTACAGAAACTAAAACATAATCTCCTTCTACACTTACTTCTTCTCCTTTTTTGTCTTTCGCTGTAATTTTTACAGAATCTCCGTTTCTTTCTACAGATTGAACTCCAGTTGAAAGCATGAATTTCATCCCTTGTTTTTTAAGAACTTTAGTCAATTCTTTAGACAAAGCACCATCCATTGTTGGGATAATTTTGTCCATGTATTCTACAACGGTTACCTGAGAACCTAATCTCAAATAAACAGAGCCTAATTCTAGACCAATTACACCGCCACCTATTACTACTAAATGTTTTGGAATTTCTTTTAAATTCAATGCTTCCGTAGAAGTGATAATTCTTTCTTTATCTATAGTGATGAAAGGCAAAGTAGATGGTTTAGAACCTGTAGCAACAATGGCATATTTGGTTTCTAAAATTTCAGAAGAACCATCATTTTTCGTTACTTTTACTTGAGTAGCAGATTCGAAGCTTCCTAAACCTTCAAAAACAGTTACTTTATTTTTGTCCATCAAGAAATTAATTCCTTTGGTCGTTTGGTCTACTACTTCGTTTTTACGAGCCACCATTCTTGCTAAATCAGCTTGAGGTTCGTTGATAATAATTCCGTGATTTGCAAAATTATGCTTTGCATTTTCGAAATGTTCTGAGCTGTCTAAAAGCGCTTTTGACGGAATACAACCTACATTTAAGCAAGTTCCTCCCAAAGTAGAATATTTCTCGATAAGAGCAGTTTTGAAACCTAATTGCGCGCATCTTAATGCAGCTACGTAACCACCAGGTCCAGAACCAATTACAGTAACATCAAATTGTGACATTTTATATTATTTTTTATTAAAACTTAATTTTTGCTAAAATACGGAATTTTTCTCTCACAGATTGCACAGATTTATAG
>DITA01000064.1:0-10550 GCA_002422665.1 Flavobacteriales bacterium UBA6196 | reverse complement strand
AGATAAATTATTGCAAAAAAACTGTTATTTGAGTTTTTAAAATCTACTAAACTTAATAAGTTATAACTTGCAAGTAAAGCAGCTAAAAAAATAAATATATAAAAATAATCATCCATTTTGTCAAAAAAATCTTTTTTATAGACAAGCCTTTGCTTATCTATACTTTCATCAACTTTTAAATAAGAAATATTTCTCATTCTCTAAATCATTTCTAAAACCTCAAAATATTTCTCTAAAATCATTTCTTTAGAAAATCTAGATTGTATTAAATTTTTAATCGCTTCTGAATCATGATTTTGTTCTAAGATTTCTGCTCCGGGCAAATGATTGGCAATGGTAGTCACAATGCGTTCTGCACCACCTGCATTAAGATCTGGAAGGATAAAAAGGATAGATTTTTTCATATATTATTTTCCCACAGATTTCACAAATTTTCACAGAAATTAATCTGTGTTTTCTGTGTAATCTGTGGGAATTAGATATTTTTCAATTACTTAATTTGCCACATCAGAAATAAACTTAATTCTGAGCATTCTTACTTCTTCATCCGTTAAATCATCACCAAATTCTGCCAAAAGAACTTTCATAGAATCACTTTCGGATTCTTTCATAAAATCCATAAAATCATCTACAATATCTTCGTCAAAATTTTCTTCTATGTAATAATCTATATTGAGTTTAGTTCCTTGATAAACAATAGATTCCATTTCAGAAAGCAAATCATCCATACTCAGATGCTTCGCTTTAGCAATATCTTCTAAATCTATTTTTTTGTCGGTATTCTGAATGATAAAAACTTTGTGCGAAGACTTATTGGCAACTGTTTTCAGCACCATGTCTTGAGTTCTCTCAATGTTGTTATCTTCTACATATTTCGCGATGAATTCTGCAAATTCTTTTCCGTATTTTTTAGCTTTTCCTTCACCTACTCCATAGACTTTTGCAATTTCGTCTACTGAAATTGGATATTGTACAGTCATATCTTCCAAACTAGGGTCCATGAAAACCGTGTAAGGTGGAATGCCATGTTTTTTGGCTACTTTTTTTCTCAATTCTTTTAACTGAGCGAAAAGATTTTGGTCTAGACCACCTCCAGCTTGTACCTGAACTTGTTCTGCGTCTGCAATTGCTGCCAAATTATATTCTCTATCTTCGGCAATCATAAATTCTGGAGTTTCTTTTCCAGAAAGGAAATTTTTAGCTTTCTCAGAAAGTTTTAGAACGCCATAAGTTTCTATATCTTTAGTCAAATAACCTTGTACAGTAGCTTGTCTGATGATGGATTTCCAATAATTATCATTTTCTGATTTCCCAATTCCGAAATGTTTAGAATTTTCTAATTTGTAAGCTTTGGTAGTAGCAGATTCTTTTCCTGAAATAATCGAAATTAAATCTTTAGTTCTGAATTTTTCTTCCAAATCTTTTACAATTTCCAAGACTTTTTTCAAATCTTTAGAAGCATCTTTCAGTTTTGGTGGGTTTACAGAATTATCATCCATTTTAGCACCATCACCATGAATTGGGTCAAATTCTTCTCCGAAATAATAGAGTAAATATTGTCTTCTGCTCATAGAAGTTTCGGCGTAACCTACTACTTCATTCAAAAGTTGAAGTCCGATTTCACGTTCAGAAACTGGTTTTTGAGCTAAGAATTTTTCTAATTTTTCAATGTCTTTTGGGTCATAAAAAGCAAGGCAATGACCTTCTCCTCCATCTCTACCCGCTCTTCCCGTTTCTTGATAATAACTTTCTAGCGATTTTGGAATATCATAATGAATGACGAATCTTACATCTGGCTTGTCAATTCCCATTCCGAAAGCAATGGTAGCAACAATTACATCTGCTTCTTCCATCAAGAATTTATCTTGATTCGCCACTCTGGTTTTTTGGTCAAGACCAGCGTGATATGGCAATGCATTGATTCCATTTACCTGCAATAACTGAGAGAATTCCTCTACTTTTCTTCGGCTGAGACAATAAACAATTCCTGATTTGCCTTTGTGTTGATTGATAAATTTTACAATTTCTCTGTCTACATTTACTTTAGGACGAATTTCGTAGTAAAGATTAGGTCTATTAAAACTATCTTTAAAGACCAATGCATTGTTCATTCCTAGAGTTTTCTGAATATCATCCTGAACTTTAGGTGTAGCAGTTGCAGTTAATGCAATTACAGGAACTTTTGCAATTTTATCAATAATTAATTTGAGATTTCTGTATTCTGGACGGAAATCGTGTCCCCATTCCGAAATACAGTGCGCTTCGTCAATAGCTACGAAAGAAATTTTAATTTCCTTCAAGAAATTAAGGTATTCTTCTTTTACTAAACTTTCTGGAGCTACATAGAGTAACTTGGTTTTGCCACTTTTGATGTCATCAAAAACTTGTTTTGTTTGGGTTTTATTGAGAGAAGAATTCAGGACATGACCTACTCCTTCCTCGGCAGAAATACCATTAATGGCATCTACTTGGTTTTTCATTAAAGCAATCAGCGGAGAAACTACAATAGCAGTTCCTTCTGAAAGAAGTGCAGGAAGTTGATAACACAACGATTTACCACCACCAGTTGGCATTAATACGAAAACATCATTACCACTTAATAAAGTGGAAATAATTTCTTCTTGTCTTCCTTTAAAAGTAGAAAATCCGAAATATTTTTTTAGTGCACTTGTTAAATCTTCATGTTTAGTCTTCATCTGTTCAAGTAAGTTTTACTAAATTTGCATCTTACCAAAGATAAAACTTTTTAATGAGATTTGAAAATTTTTAAAAATTTAAAAAATCTTATTTTTTGTCTTTTGAAAAATAAATAAATCTAAGAAATTGTATTTTGGAAAAAATAGACATTATTAGCCTTGCCAAAAACGCTATTGCAGTAGAAGTTACTGAGCTAGAATCGCTTAAAAATAGAATTGATGAACATTTCGAAAAAGCGGTAAATATCATCAATAATTCTACAGGAAAACTGATTGTAGTAGGCATCGGTAAATCTGCACACGTAGGAAATAAAATTGTAGCAACTTTAAATTCTACAGGAACTCCTTCTCAGTTTTTACACGCTGCGGAAGCAATTCACGGAGATTTAGGCGTAATTCAGAAAAATGACGTGGTGCTTTGCATCTCTAACTCTGGAAATTCGCCAGAAGTAGTGTATTTATTGCCATTTTTAAAAGATTATTCTTCGGCATTCATTGGGATGACAGGAAATCTAAAATCTAAATTGGCAGAAGCTTCTGATGTGGTTTTAGATTCTTCGGTAAAAGTGGAAGCTTGTCCTAATAAATTGGCGCCCACAAGTTCTACTACGGTTCAAATGGCCATTGGTGATGCATTGGCGGTTTGTTTAATGGAACTCAATAATTTTAAAGACCAAGATTTTGCCAAGTTTCACCCAGGTGGAAGTCTAGGAAAAAACTTAACGGCAAGAGTAGAACAATTCGTTTCTGAACAGAGACCTTTAGTTGAAGTAAATTCTAGTATAAAAGATGTAATTTTTTCAATTTCAAGTTCTAAGCATGGAATAACAGTGGTAACAGACCAAGAAAAAATAGTTGGAGTAATTACCGATGGAGATTTAAGAAGAATGCTTTTAAAAACCGAAAATCTTACTGGAATTTTAGCAAAAGATTTAATGTCTGCAAACCCAAAAACGGTTGACAAAAATGCACTTGCAAAAGAAGCTATGACTGTTTTGAAACAAAATAATATCGGTCAATTGATTGTAACTGATAATGGAAATTATTTCGGAATTATCGATTTACATAGACTGTTGGATGAAGGGATAAATTAGAAGAGACATGAGCCAAGAATCAAGTAAAAAGTAAAAAGAGACAAAAAATTTTAGTATAAATTTCAAAAATCTAAAGCATTTCGTACAAGGAAGAATTAGACTGTAAGCTTAAATAATAAAAAATTAAACCCGAAAATTCGGAACTAAAATATATGGCAGAAGAGAAAGAAATGTCCTTTTTAGGACACATAGGTGAACTAAGATCGCATCTTATTCGTTGTATTATCGCAATTATTATTGGAGCTTTAATTGTAGGTTTCAATATCAATTGGATTATGGATCATGTGTTTTTTGCACCTACCAAAAATGATTTTATCACTTTTAGAGTGATCAATCATTATTCTCAGGAATTTTTTGGTCACGAAAGTTTCGTTTTGCCAGATACGTTTCAAGTTCAACAGAAAAAATTATTGCAACAGTTTGATGTAATGATGTCTGTTTCTATTTTCGGAGGAATGGTTTTGGCACTTCCTTATATTATTTGGGAATTGTGGAGATTCATCAGTCCAGCACTTCATCCCAAAGAAAGAAAAAATTCTTCTTTTGTGATTAATTTTGTGTGGATTCTTTTTATGATTGGAGCATTAGTTGGGTATTATCTTATCCTTCCATTGGCAATTAATTTCGGATTATTGTTTACCATTTCAGATTCTATCACGCAATTATTTGACTTGTCAGATTACACTACTCTATTTTTGCAAGTGGTTTTAGGAATGGGATTGGTTTTCTTATTTCCAGTAGTCGTTTATTTTTTAACAACGATAGGAATTTTGACGCCTGTATTTTTAAAAACTTACAGAAGACACGCGATTGTAGTTATTATGGTAGTTGCCGCAATTGTAACTCCTGCAGATGTTTTCAGTATGTTGGCTGCAGCATTTCCACTTTTGGTTTTGTATGAATTTAGTGTTTTGATGAGCATTTATGTTTACAAAAAAATTCAAAAAGCAGAACAAAAAGAATTGGCCAAAAGAAACGCTTAACTTTTAAACTTAAAAAATGAAATTTCTCAATAAACAGTTTACGCAAGAAACCTTAAAACTTGCGCTCCCAGTAATGCTTACACAAGTAGGGCAAGTTTCTGTAAACTTGTTTGATAACATTATTGTAGGGAAACTTCTTGGCGCAAAAGCATTGGCAGCAGTTTCTCTTGGAAACGCAATGTTTTTCTCAATTTTCATCTTTGGATTAGGTTTTTCATTGGCGATTCCGCCATTGGTTTCCGAAGCGCATTCTCAACATGATCACAACAGAATTAACAGCATTTTCCGACACGGATTTGTGGTGAATATCATTTTGGCTTTTGTCTTAATGCTTTTGATTTTTGGTATTATTCCGCTTATGCCCTATTTGAATCAACCAAAAGAAATTTTACCCGATACTATTACCTTTCTTTTCATCGTAACCTTAAGTATTATTCCTTTTATGATTTTTCAAACGATGAGAGAAGTTTCAGAAGGACTTTCTTTTACAATTGGAGTTACTAAAGCCACTATTTTTGCAAATATTATCAATGTTATTCTCAATTATGTTTTTATAGAATACTTTAAAATGGGAGTTGCAGGCTCAGCTTGGGCTACTTTTATTGCAAGAGTTGCCATGATGGTTTTCTTATATTATGTATTGATTAAAGAAGAAAAAACGAGAAGATACATCAAAGATTTTTCATTAAAAATAAAGGATTTCACCAATGAAATGTTCGAAAAACTAATCAGATTGGGCTTTCCTACAGCATTACAATTGTTTTTTGAAGTAACAGCTTTTGCAGGAGCAGCTTTTATCTGCGGATTAATTTCTGCAAAAGACATTGCAGCACATCAAATTGCCCTTTCTATGGCGAGTTTCACTTTTAATCTTTGTGTAGGATTCAGTGTAGCTTCTACGGTAATGATTGGAAGAAAACTAGGCGAAAAAGACTTTGTAAATCTAGAAAAAGTTGGTTTTAACAACCTAAAAATCGCTTTTATCTTTATGTTAATGTGCGGATTGGTTTTTATTATTGGAAAAGATGTTTTACCGACCTTTTTCACCAAAAAAGAAGACATTGCTGTAGTAGAATTGGCGTCTCAATTGATGATTATTGCAGCATTATTTCAATTATCAGACGGAATTCAGGTGACTGCACTTGGTTGTCTCAGAGGAATACAAGACGTGAAAATTCCTTCTATTCTTACCTTTATCGCTTATTGGGTGATTACCATTCCATTAGGTTATTATCTTACGGTTCCTATGAAAATGGGGGCTTTCGGAATGTGGATTGCTTTGGGAATTGGACTTACCATTTCTGCAGTGCTTTTGGTGATAAGATTTAGAAATCTTTCGGAGAAAAGAATTAAAGCTCAGTCCAACTAAAAATAAAAAAGTCTTGAAGAGAACATTCAAGACTTTCTTTTTATTAAAACTTAAAGTTTAACCTAACATTAAAAAACCTACCAGTTAATCTTATAGGAACTGGATAAATATAACTTGAATTAACATCGGTAATCCATTGATTAGCAATGGTATTATTGATATTGAAAGCATTGAAAATTTGCACGCCTAATGATAATTCTTTGCATTTTCTCCAGAAATCACCTGTTGCTTTATTGTCTTTTTGGTCAATGAAAACTTTTTCTAAACCAATGTCTACTCGTTTGTAAGAAGGTAAAGTTTTGGTGTATTCATAAGGGTCTGCAAATAATGAAGCTCCATTTGGTAAACCGCTTGCAAATAATAACGTAAGATTAACTTTCATGCTTGGGAATTTCGGCATGTAATCCTGATAAAACATCGAAAATCTAAATCTTTGGTCAGTAGGTCTTGCAATGTAGCCTCTTCCATCAATATTTTCTTTTGCTCTGGCATAACTTACAGAAATCCAAGAATCTACACCGGGAACAAATTCACCGAACAATCTGGTATCAACTCCATAAGCATAACCTTCGGAATTATTTTTTCCTGAATATCTAATTCTAACATTATCAATATAATACGGAATTAAATCATTCATTTTTTTGTAATACAATTCTGTGGTCAATTTAAATGGTCTGTCAACCATTTTGAACTCATAATCATTTGCTAAAATAAGTTGAATTGATTTTTGAGCTTTAATATTTTCATTAAATGTTCCGTCTAAATCTTTGATTTCTTTGTAATAAGGTGCTTGATAATAAACCCCTCCAGAAATTCTGAAAAGCATATCTGCATCCCAATCTGGTTTTATCGCGAATTGTGCTCGTGGTGAAATTAAAGTCTCTTTGTTAAAACTCCATTGTTGCGCTCTTACTCCACCATTGATAAACACTCTGTTTTCTCCCCAATACAATTTTTTAGAAAATTGTGCGTAACCAGAAATTCTCCTAGGATTGATTTCATTATTTCCAGAAATATTGTATTTCAATTTTAAATCAGACGCGTCTAAAACTCCTGGATTCAAATAAGTTCTCGGTGTGCTGTAACCCAAAGAATCTACCAATTGCCATTCATTCGTAAGATCTTTAAGCATTTCTTTCTCAAATTTTGCACCTATTTCTATATCAGTATTGGCATTTGGAGAAAATTTTACTCTCAATTGACTTCCATACGTTCTTGCTAATAAATCATTTCTTGCATGATCTATTTGTCCGCCTGCATCATAACTAGAATTCGGGTCTCCAGTCACAGGATCAAAGGTTTGCAATAAATAACCTGAAGCAATAGTATAATATTCTCTTTCTCTGTTTTGGTAGGCAAAATTATCTAGCGTTACACTTAATTTTTTGCTTGGTTTATACGTGATAGAAGCAGTTCCCATCATGTTTTTATAAGAATCATCTTCTTTTCCTTCATAGCCCACCAATAATTTTATCGGCTGTTGTACGGTTCCAAAATCTACTTCCTTGTAGTTGGGAATCATTTCATAGTCATTTTTTGACCAATATCCTAAAAATGAAACCGACCATTTATCATTAATGTAATAATTGATATATGATTGAAAATCAAAATATTGAGGATTAAAATCTGTATCTTCATTTAACGTATTCAGAACCAAATTGGTGTTTCTGTATCTTCCTGAGAATAAAGCAGATAATTTTTTATTCTTAGAAGCTAAACCTAATGACAATCTTCCACCAATAAGACTAGCTTCACCAGAGATTTCGGTTTTAGAAGGTTGTCTGTAATAAATATTCAGCGCAGAACTCATTTTATCGCCATATTTCGCTTCGAAACCACCTGCAGAAAAGTTAATCATAGATACCATATCTGGATTGATGATGCTCATTCCTTCTTGCAAAGAGTTTCTCACAAGAAATGGTCTGTAAATCTCAATATCATTGATGTAAATTAAATTTTCATCATAATTACCACCTCTCACCATGTATTGCGAAGACAATTCTGCATTAGAATTTACCGAAGGCAAAGACTTAATCAAACCTTCTACACCACCAGAAAGCGAAGCTACAATCTGAGCTTGTTTTGCAGAAATTTCAAGAGAAGTTAGGTCAGTATTTTTTGGTTTTCCTTTTCCACGGAAGGTAATTTCTTTAATTTCTTTGGTCTTAATGGAAAGCGCCATCAAAACATTTAAGTTTTGGTATCTTAATTTAGGATTAATTTTCTTGGTAAAAGAAACATAAGATTCCTTATCTGCCGTCAATACTTGTTCTGTTTCAGCGATAGGAATTTTAGCAAAACCTTGCGAATTTGTGGTAAAGTTTTGATTGTTATAAGTGACTTTTACATCAGAAACTGGACTTCCGTTATCGTCTAAAATTTTCAAATTAATTTGAGAAAAAATAAAGACTGGAAATGTGAGAACTAAGAATAATATGAGCTTTTTCAAAAGGTTATATTTTAAAGGATAAATTTATAAAATTTAATCAAATTGATAAAGAATTATTTCAATGGTAAATTTTAGTAATTTTTCGTGTTTTTCGAAAGAAAAAACCAAGCAAAATTGCTTGGTTCAATATTATAAGATTGCTTCTCTTACTCTGGTTAGTTTTCCTAATAAATCATCTAGCAAATCCAGTTTCAGCATATTTGCTCCGTCTGATTTTGCACAAGAAGGATCTGGATGTGTTTCAATGAAAATTCCGTCAGTTCCTACTGCAATTCCAGCTTTGGCGATAGTTTCTATCAATTCTGGTCTTCCTCCTGTTACTCCTGTATTTTGATTCGGTTGTTGAAGAGAGTGCGTAACGTCTAAAATGACTGGCGCATAATTTTGCATGGTAGGAATTCCTCTGAAATCTACCACCAAATCTGTATATCCGAAAGAATTCCCTCTCTCGATAATCGCCACTTTGTCATTTCCTGAATCTAAAACTTTTTGTACCGCAAATTTCATAGATTCTGGTGAAAGAAATTGTCCTTTTTTCAAAGTTACGGCTTTCCCAGTTTTTGCTGCAGCTACTACCAAGTCTGTCTGACGAACCAAAAACGCTGGGATTTGCAAAACATCAACTCCATAAGATGCTGCGAGTTCTGCATGAGCGTTTTCGTGAATATCTGTAGTGGTAGGAATATTAAAATGTTCTCCTACTTTTTTGATGATTTCTAAAGCTTTTTCGTCGCCAATTCCTGTGAAACTGTCTACTCTGCTTCTGTTGGCTTTTTTAAAACTTCCTTTGAAAATGTAAGGAATCTTATATTTATCTGAAAGTTTTACAATTTTTTCGGCAATTTCAAATGCCATTTCTTCGCCTTCAATAGCGCAAGGACCAGCAATTAAGAAGAAATTTTTAGAATCTTTGTGATGAATTTTATCAAGTAATTGTATCATTATAACTTTAAATTTTAGATTTTAGGTTTGTGATTTGTTGAATAAAATCTTCTGTATTTTCTGGTGAAAACATATAGATTTTCCCAGATTTCATGGTAATTTTTACTTTTTTATAAATATTGGTTACGTACCAAACATCATTGCCATTAAAATAGCCAAAATAACCAAAAACGCCTCCTGCTCCAAATGTTCTGATGTTTAATCCCAGTTTTTCTACTTTTTCAACATAAGAAATATCTTGAATTGAAATTTTAAAATTTACAAAAGCATTTTTTACATGGATTGCATTTTCACTCAAACTGATTTTGGGAATCATGAAATAAGTAAAAATAAAAGCTCCTGAAAGAATACTGCCCATCAAAATTATTGGGAATTTAGATTCTTCTGTTTCGAACGTGAAAATTACCATTCCAATAGAGAAAAAAATGTATAAAATGGTGTAAAATAACGTCCATTTATCCATTTTTGCATTCGCAAATTCTTTCATATCATCAGTTTTAGGCAAAAATAAAAAATTCCGCTCAAAAAGAACGGAATTTATATTGATTTAACATTTTTAGAATTTAATGATAGAAGCCATTTTTTCGTTCTCTTCCATTACCAACTCATCGTCTACCAAGATTTTACCAGAATGCTCATCGATGATAATTTTCTTACGCTGAGCGATTTCCATTTGTTTCTGTGGTGGAATGGTAAAGAATGAACCTTTTGGTGCGCCTCTTTCTAGACCTACTACTGCTAATCCGTTTCCAGAATTATTTCTAATTCTTTTGTAAGAAGCTAATAGTCTTTCGTCTATTTTTTCTGCAAATTCTTTAGATTTTTCTAATAAATAATCTTCTTCTTTTTGAGTTTCAGAAATTAAAGCATCAAGTTCGTTTTTCTTGAAGTTTAAGTGACTTTCTAGCTCTCCGATTTTACCTTTCAACTCATCTAAAAGTTCATTTTTGTGAGCGATTTTAGCAGTAAATTCTTTGATTTTCTTTTCAGCCAACTGAACTTCTAAATCCTGAAATT
>DITA01000032.1:0-60368 GCA_002422665.1 Flavobacteriales bacterium UBA6196 | reverse complement strand
GGTGTAGAAAGCAAATTATTAAGGTATTTATTGCTCACTGAACAAGCGATTCCTGCATCTTCTAATTTCTTTTTCACGATTTGTATTTGAACCATTTCATCTGCTTCAAATACCGAAACTCTTGGTAATTCTGCTCCCATATTTCTAATTTTAACACAAATTTATAAAAATTACTGATTTAATCGATACTTCTCTTGATATGTTTTGTAAAGTTCTTTCTGCTGATTGTCTAGATTAATTTTTCTGCCATCTATGAAGGCTTCTGTCACATTATTGGTCAATTGGTCCAGTGCATCGCCCTCAGAAATGAAGAGTGTAGCGCTTTTTCCTACTTCTAAAGTTCCGTAGTTTTTATCTATTCCCAACATTTTGGCTAGGTTGATGGTGATGCTTTGTAGCGCTTTTTCTTTTTCTACACCATAGGCAACGGTAGTTCCTGCCAAAAACGGAAGATTTCTAGAATTCTGATATTCCATGTCTCCACTGTAATCTAAACCGTAGAGAATGCCTTTATCTTGCACTAATTTTGCAAACTCATACGGTAATCTCGGAGAATCTGAACTGTTGACTGGCAAACTGTGAACTCTCTTGATGATGAGTGGGAAATTGCTTTTTTTGATATCATCTAAAACCCCTACCAAATTGCTTTCACCAATCAAAACTACATTTTTGAGGTTTAATTTATTTGCCCAAGCAATCACTTCTAGTGTTTCATTGGCTCCTGCTACTTCTACAAATAGTTTTCTGTTTTCAAAGACTGGTTTTATGGCATTCAGTTTATAATCTTTGACTTGCTGGTTGTCATATTGCTGTGCTCTCTGAAACAGGGAAGTCAGTTCTTTAATTTTTTCTGTTCTTCTGGTTTGGAATTCCTTGTTTCTTTTTTCATCGTCAATTCTAAAAATTTCAGGCCAAGAAAGGTGTAAAACATTATCTGGAGCTACCACTGCATCTTCCCAGTTCCAAGCGTCTAGTTGCATGATGGAAGAGGTACAAGACAATGTGCCATGTTTTAAAACTGGCTGAGTCAATAAAACGCCATTGCTTCTAATTACAGGAATTACATGAGAATCTGTATTGAAAGAGATGAGCGAACGTACTTCTGGCGAAATATCATTGGCTTCTCTATAATCTACAGTAGCATTGGTCGCGGAAATTTCCACCAAACCTAATGTATTATTCACCAAAATAAAACCCGGATAAACGTTTTTATTTTGGGCATTGATTACTTCTGCATTGCTCGGAATGCTTCCATTAATCTGGGTGATTTTTCCGTTTTCAAAAACGATAGAAGCATTATTTAAAACCGTTCCTGTAGCGGTGTGAATGGTGGCATTGGTAATGGCAATTGGATTTTTTTGTGCAGGTGCAGGATTTGGTCTTTGTGCCAAAATCATTGCTGAAACCAAAATATATAAAGTGAAAAATATTTTTTTCATGAAATTTAATTTTTAGTGTTGATGAAAATCTTCTTCTAACGTATCACAGTGGTACAATTTCTTTTGCTCTGTTTTTACCGACTGGGTATTTCCTTTTTTGGCATCATCAGAGAATAGCATTTTTTGAATAATTCTGTTTTTCTCGTTCTTCACCATTTCATCTTTTTCGGCTTGTTTTTGAGCATCAAAAATGAGTTTTCCGTCTACAAAAGTTTTATTTACTGTAGCATAAATACTCAATGGATTGTGCGTCCACAATACCAAATCAGCATCTTTACCTACTTCAATTGTTCCCAATTTATGGTCTAGTTTCAGCATTTTGGCAGGATTCAGCGTTACGGTTTTCCAAGCTTCTTCTTGAGAAATGTTTCCGTATTTTACTAATTTACCAGCTTCCTGATTGAGTCTTCTTGCCATCTCTGCATCATCAGAATTGATGGCGGTATTGACTCCAGATTTTAACAAAATCGCAGCATTGTAAGGAATGGCTTCTCTCACTTCTTCTTTATACCCCCACCAATCTGAGAATGTAGAAGCATTTGCTCCGTGCAATTTCATTTTGTCTGCCACTTTGTAGCCTTCTAAAATGTGCGTGAATGTGTTTACTTTGAAATTAAATTTCTCTGCAATTTTCATAAACATGTTGATTTCGCTCTGCACATAAGAGTGACACGTGATATAGCGTTTAGATTTTAAGATTTCTAAATGCGTTTCCAGTCTTAAATCTTTTCTGTAATTTTTATTGGTTTGCTTTTCTTTTTCGTATTCTAAAGCTCTGGTAAACCAAAAGTCAAATGCCTGTTCTACTCCACCTCTCGACTGAGGAAAACGATTAGGGTTATTGCCCCAATTCGATTGTTTTACATTTTCGCCCAAAGCAAATTTGATGAACTGAGGTGCATTCGGAAACTTCATATTTTCTGCATTTTCTCCCCAAGCAAATTTTACAATTGATGACTGTCCGCCAATTGGATTTGCAGAACCGTGTAATTGTTGTGCTGTGGTAACACCGCCTACTATCTGTCTGTAGAAATTCACATCATCAGGATTGATGACGTCGCTCATTCTCACCTCCGCAGAAGAATTGCTTCCCGCTTCATTTACGCCTCTAGAAAGTCCGATATGCGTGTGTTCATCTATGATTCCGTTGGTTAAGTGTAAGTTGGTTCCATCAATTTCTTCAGCGTTTCCTTTGCTTAATTGAGTGCCTACTTCTACGATTTTTCCTTTAGAAATTTTGACATCATAATTTTTCACAATTCCTTTAGCGGTATTGGTCCAAACCGTAGCATTTCTAATGATATAGTCTTTTTGAGTCGGCACATTTTCGCTTCCAAAAGCTGCAAAAGGATACCAAATTTTACCGATTTCTTTTGGCTTTTCTTCTTCTTTTTTGGTTTCTACTTCATTATTTTTTACAAAGGTGATGCTGTAAGGCACTTTGTTACCTTGTTTGTTCAGGGCAAAACCATTGGTGTTTTTATAATCTGCAAGCGGATAAAGAATTCTATAATTCTGAACAGAATCTTTTGGTAAAACCAATTCCAGAGCCATTTTATAGTCGCTTACGTTTAGCTTTGCTTTTCCGTCTTTCTTTTCCTGACTTACTTTAGCTTCAGGCTTCAGAAGAGAGCCTGCAATTTTTAAATCATAGTTCTGATTATTGATGGTGAGTTGATACACTCCTCTAATATCTTGGTCTAATAATTTATTTACCACGAAATTTTTACCTGCCACCCAATTTTCCTGTAAAACGGCATCTTTGCTGAATAAATCTTCTGTAAATAATAAGAAATTGGCATAACTTCCTTTTCTTAAATTCCCCAAATTTGCTTCAGACTTAACAATTTTTGCAGGGTTTTCGGTCAAAGATTTCAGAATCGCTTCTTTAGACAAACCATTTTTATAGAGTTCTCTTATTTTTCCTAAGAATGAAGATTTGTCTTTCAACTTATTCATTGTGAAGGCAAAATCTACATTTTCTTTTTGAAGAAAAATTGCATTATAAGGCGCTAATTCCCAATGCTTTAATTCAGCAACATTGGCATTTTCCACATCTAAAGCATCATTAATCTGATACGGTTTCGGATATTCTAATGGCAATAAAAAGAAACCGCCTGTAGATTTCATTTCTTTGGCTCTTTGGTATTCATTTCCAGAACCCATAAAAACGAATTGCTGTAGGGCTTCGTCCCCAATTTTATCCGCTCTTAAAACGTCCCACTTTTCAGAAGTTTCGATGATGGTTGGTAATTTTTTATATTTATTGAAAGCCTCTAAATTTAGATTTTTCTCTACTGCACTTCCTCCTTTTTCATACCAATCTGCATCTAAATAAAACTGTCTCAACAAGGCAATAGAACCCGCCAAAGAAGTAGGATAAGACTGTCTAGAACTGCCTTTGTCAAAAGAAAGCATGAGTGCTGCATCTTCTTTGATGATTTTTTCTGCAGGCTTTCCGTTTCCTAAATTGTAGAGCACCGCAGAACCTCTCACGATTCCGTCTTGGTTGAAACTTAACACCGTTCCGAAACCTTGATTTAAGTATTCTTCGTAGTCTTTTCCTTGATTGGTAAATTGGTCAACTGCTCTAGAATAGGCTTTTACAGCATCATTGTACGCTGCTGCAGAAGCGGTATTAGGCAAATATATACTTCTAGAATCTGCTTGTTTTGCCTCAGCTTTTTCTACGCCAATATTGGTATACAAATCAATAAATGAGGGATAGACAAACTTTCCTTTTCCATCAATCACCACTGCATTTTTCGGGATGGCTACTTTACCCGATTCTAACACTTTCCCATTCTGAATGACCAAAACTGCATCTGGAATCACTGTTTTGTAATCCTGATACAAGGTAATGTTTTTAATTGCATAAATGCTTTGATCTTTGGTAGTGGTATCATTTTGCCAATACCCTAATTGTGCTTGCATCCAACTGAAAAGAATGCAAGAAAAGAGACTCAATACTTTCTTCATATCAATAATAATGAACTATTTTTAGATTTTTTAAAAATAGGAATATTTTTTGAAATGAAAAGAGGTCAAAAAAAATCGCCCAATTTTTAAAAATTGAACGATGGTGAGAAGTATAGTAAATGTTAAAAGTTTTAGTAGTTGGAAGCTATTTTTTCTATTTTATCCAAAGCAAATTGCAAGTCTTCTTGAGTTACATTCAAATGTGGACGGAATCTAATCGATTTTTCGCCACAAATCAATACAATTACGTTTTCTTCGAAGAGTCTTTCTTGGAAATCGGCTCTTGCTTTTCCGTCTGGTAAATCAAAAGCACACATTAATCCTCTTCCTCTTGCATTAGAAATCAGGTGTGGGAACTTCTCTTGAAGTTTTTGTAAACCTTCTAATAAAAATTCGCCTTGTTTCTGTACATTTTCCAGAAGATTTTCTTTTTCAATAATTTCTAAAACCAATTGGAATCTTAGCATATCGATGAAATTTCCTCCGAAAGTAGAGTTGATTCTAGAACTTTCAGCAAAAACGTGGTGTTCTACTTCATCTAGCTTGGTTTTGCTTGCCAAAATACCACAAACTTGTGCTTTTTTCCCGAAAGAAATCACGTCTGGAACTACGCTGTAATTTTGGAACGCCCACATTTTACCTGTAATTCCGATTCCTGTTTGCACCTCATCAAAAATGAGCAACATTTCGTTTTCGTCGCAGATTCTTCTTAATTCCACTAAAAACTCATCACGGAAATGATTGTCTCCACCTTCCGCTTGAATGGTTTCGATGATGATACAAGCAGCTTTATCTTGATTTGATAAAATCGCTTCTTCAATCTGTACCAAAGCCAATTGTTCATTTTTGATGGTTTCCTGTAAATTTTCTTCGGTGATTGGGAAATGCAATTTCGGATTGATGATTCTTGGCCAATCAAACAATGGAAAATATTGATATTTTCTAGGGTCATTGGTATTGGTTAAACTCAATGTATAACCACTTCTTCCGTGGAAAGCCTGTTTAAAGTGAATCGCTACAGAACCCTCTGTTTTG
This sequence comes from Flavobacteriales bacterium UBA6196, assembly GCA_002422665.1. Taxonomy (GTDB): domain Bacteria; phylum Bacteroidota; class Bacteroidia; order Flavobacteriales; family Weeksellaceae; genus Cloacibacterium; species Cloacibacterium caeni_C. Next base: position 54,915 of record DITA01000032.1, on the reverse strand, counting down.
CTTCCTTTGAGCCAATTTTTTCTGGTTTTCCAGTCGAAAGCTGTTTTCAAAGCGTTTTCTACCGCTAAAGCTCCTCCCTCTACAAAGAAACAATACGGTAATTCTTCTGGAATCGCTACTCTGCTAAAGGTTTCTACAAAATCTGCATATTCCTGCAAATACACATCAGACATTGTAGGTTTGTACACCGCCATTTTGCCTAACCAAGCAGATTTTCCCACAATATAGGGATGATTATACCCCACTGAAGCAGAGCCGAACATAGAAAACATATCTAGAAATTCTGTTCCTGTTAAACGGTCATGAATCCAAGAGCCGTGAGATTTTTCGTAATCCATTACGAAATCAAAACCATCTGCTAAAATATGTTTTCCTAATGTTGCTTTTACTTTGTTGCCTGCAACTTCGTGGCTTAATTCTATTGTTTTGTTCATATGATTAATGTGATAATTTGTTAATTTGTTGATGTGATGATTTTTTTTAAATTATTGGAATAAATTCCAATTCTTGAAAATCATTCATCGCTCTGCGATTCAATTTATAATATTTTTATAGCTCTACGCAATATGCTGTTTCTTTCGCAACTTCGTTTTATTTCATAGCGCTTCGCACTATGCTATTTCTTTCGCAACTTCGTTGCTTGTTTTATGAAAACTATCTTCATAACTTCTAATTTTTGGAATAAATTCCAATTCTTTGAAATCATTCATCGCTCTGCGATTCAATTGATAATATTCTTATAGCGATTCGCAATATGCTATTTCTTACGCAACTTCGTTGCTTCCAAAATTCGTGGTTTGTAGTTTTTTTTCTACATTTTTTTCATAGCGCTTCGCACTATGCTATTTCTTTCACAACTTCGTTGCCTGTTTTATGAAAATTAACTATATGACTTCTAATTATTGTGAAATCATTCATCGCTCTGCGATTCAATTGATAATATTCTTATAGCGATTCGCACTATGCTATTTCTTTCGCAACTTCGTTGCTCTTGAGATTCAAAATTTGTGTTACAAAAAGCTATTTCATCTTTTGACTTCTGACTTCCATCTTCCGTCTTTTACAAATCAAACTTAATTCCTTGTGCTAAAGGTAGGTTTGTGGTGTAATTGATGGTATTGGTTTGTCTTCTCATGTAGACTTTCCAAGCGTCTGAACCTGATTCTCTACCGCCTCCTGTTTCTTTTTCGCCACCGAAAGCTCCCCCAATTTCAGCACCAGAAGTTCCGATGTTTACATTGGCAATTCCGCAATCTGAACCTGAGTGAGAAAGGAATTTTTCAGCCTCTCTTAAATTATTGGTCATAATTGCAGAAGATAAACCTTGCGCTACTCCATTCTGTATTTCGATAGCATTTTCTACGTCTCCTGAATATTTTAACAAGTATAAAATCGGTGCAAAAGTTTCGTGCTGTACAATTTCAAAATGGTTTTCTGCTTCGGCAATCGCTGGTTTTACATAGCAACCGCTTTCGTAGCCTTTTCCTTTCAAAACGCCCCCTTCAACAATCAATTTACCGCCTTCTTTTTTCACTTTTTTCAATGCTTCTTCGTACATTTTCACTGCATCGGTATCGATCAATGGACCTACGTGATTGTTTTGATCTAGAGGATTTCCTATTTTTAATTGTCCGTAAGCTGCTACAATTGCATCTTTTACTTTATCATAAATGCTTTCGTGAATGATGAGTCTTCTGGTAGAAGTACAACGTTGACCCGCAGTTCCTACCGCTCCGAAAACCGCACCAATTACCGTCATTTTAATGTCTGCATCTGGAGTTACGACAATCGCATTGTTACCGCCTAATTCTAGAAGTGATTTTCCTAATCTCGCCGCTACATTTTGAGCTACAATTTTCCCCATTCTGGTAGAACCTGTTGCCGAAACTAGAGGAACTCTGGTGTCTTTTGCCATTAAATCTCCAATTTCAGAATCTCCGATAACTAAATTTGAAATTCCTAAAGGAAGATTATTCTCTTGAAGCACTTCTGTGATGATGTTTTGACAAGCAATTCCGCACAATGGAGTTTTTTCTGAAGGTTTCCACACGCAAACATCTCCACAAATCCAAGCTAACGCAGTGTTCCAAGACCAAACTGCCACTGGAAAATTGAATGCAGAAATAATTCCTACTATTCCTAGTGGATGATACTGTTCGTACATTCTGTGACCTGGACGTTCTGAATGCATGGTTAAACCATGTAACTGACGAGATAAACCTACTGCAAAATCACAGATGTCTATCATTTCCTGAACTTCGCCAAGTCCTTCCTGTAGTGATTTTCCCATTTCGTAAGAAACGAGTTTTCCTAAATCTTCTTTATGTTTTCTGAGTTTATCGCCAAACTGTCTTACGATTTCTCCACGTTTTGGAGCTGGCATCAGTCTGAATTCCTTGAATGCTTTTTCTGCTTCTGCGATTACTTTTTCGTAGTCTTTTTTAGAAGAAGCGGTGACTTTAGCAATTAAATTTCCATCTACTGGTGAGTAACTTTCGATTACTTTTCCTGTCGCAAACCATTTTCCGCCGGTAGAAGTCCCTTTATTCTCTGCTTTAATTCCTAAATTTTTTAAAACTTTTTCAATCCCGAAATCTTTATTTTTCTTTGACATTATCTTGAATTTGAATTTCGGTAAATATATCAAATTTTAAAGAATCAATAAAAAAAATCGCATTTTGTTAAATATTTTTCAAAATTAAACGTTAGATAAATTTATTTTTTACAATAAAAGAATTTGAAAGATAAAATATCTATTATATTAAAAATTTCAGAAAAGAAAATGAATGTTATAGAAAGGGAATTTTGCAGAAATTGTGTATTTTTGGGCAAAGAATTGCTATGACCAAACATGAAATTGTATTAATGAGTATTACGGGTGAAGACAAACCCGGGGTAACCTCATCGCTCACTGAAATTTTAAGTAAACACAATGCAACTATTCTCGATATTGGTCAGGCAAACATTCATCAATCCTTATCTCTAGGGATTTTATTTCGTTTAGACCCACAAATGCAAGGCAACATTCTAAAAGACTTGCTTTTTAAATCATACGAACTTGGTGTACAAGCCAAATTTACGCCCATAGAAAGAGCAGATTATGACCAATGGGTTTCTAGACAAGGCAAAGAAAGTTATGTGATTACGGTTCTTGGCCAAAAAATAGAAGCCAACCAATTGGCTCATGTCACAAAAGTGATAGCAGAGCAAGGTCTCAACATCGATACCATTAAAAGATTGACAGGAAGAATTCCACTCGATTCTGAAGACGATAGTCAGAACAGGTCTTGTATAGAATTTTCGGTGCGTGGAACTCCTCAAAATGTGAATTTGATTCACGAAAAATTTGTGACTTTAAGTGGCGCATTAGACATCGATATTTCATTTCAAAAAGATAATATTTACCGCAGAAACAGACGATTAATCTGTTTCGATATGGATTCTACTTTAATCAAAACAGAAGTTATTGATGAATTGGCAGAAAGAGCTGGAGCTGGTGAAGAAGTAAGAGCCATCACCGAAGCAGCAATGCGTGGTGAAATAGATTTTAGCGAAAGTTTTAAAAAACGTGTTTCTCTTCTCAAAGGCTTAGACGAATCTGTATTGCAAGAAATTGCAGAAAATCTTCCGATTATGGATGGTGCAGACCGACTGATGCATATTTTAAAGAAATGTGGTTATAAAATTGCTATTCTATCGGGTGGATTTACCTTTTTCGGGAAATATCTTAAAAAACGTTTTGGGGTAGATTATTTATATGCCAACGAATTAGAAATAAAAGATGGAAAGCTTACGGGGAAACATTTGGGAGACATTGTAGATGGAAACAGAAAAGCAGAACTTTTGAAATTTTTGGCTCAGGTAGAAAATATAGAATTGGATCAAGTAATTGCTGTAGGAGACGGTGCCAACGACTTGCCAATGCTGAACATTGCTGGTTTAGGAATTGCTTTTCATGCCAAACCAAAAGTTAAAGAAAATGCCAGACAATCAATCTCATCAATAGGTTTAGACGGGGTTTTATACTTTTTAGGATTTAGAGACAAACATATCAACGAAGATTTTTAGAATCTTCATCAAATTAGAACCAATTTTAAGCCATTAAGATTTATAAAAATTTAGAATCAATTATCTCGCTGATTAGACGGATTTAGCAGATTTAGATATTCAAAGAATATCGGCTTAATCTGCAAAATCTGCGAGAAATACAATATAAAAAACATTTTTAAATTGAATATTTCAGAGTTTACAAATTTTAAAATAATAAAATCTAGATAGGCTCTTAAATTCAATATTATAAATTAAAAAATATATTTATGGAAGAAAAAAAGACTCCAAAATGGAAAACCCTTCTTAAAAAATACGGTTGGCTCGGCATTTTATTTTTCTCAGTAAAAGGCACGCTTTCTTTGATTGCTATTATTTGGGGTGCTAATGCGCTGAAAGGCTGTATGTAATTATTTCCAGTTTTCTTTTTTAATCCAATATTCTACGTTTTGTTTGGTAGGTTCGCCGTGATACGCTACCATTACTTCTCCTTGGAATTCGGCGCCTAATTTTTCCATGGCTTTTCGGGAACGCCAATTTTCTGCGCCTACATGAAACTTTACCAAATCTACAAACTGGAAAATGTAGTCTAACATCATTTTTTTAACAATAGGATTCAACTGACCTCCCCAAAATTTCCTACCACAAAATGTATAACCTATGAAAATAGAGTTTTCATCTTCGTCATAACTGTAAAATCTGGTACTTCCAGCCACTTCATTTCTTACTTTATCGATGATGATAAAAGCGCCTTCGGAAATCATGGCTCCATCAAAAAAAATTGTAAAAATATCTCTTTGAAAACGGTTTTTATTTGGGTGTTGTTCCCAAACCAAAGGGTCTGAAGCGACTTGATACAATCTTTCGAAATCTGATTCCTGAAGCGGAACCAGTCTTACTTTGTGACTTTCTAAAATGGGTTGTATGCTGAAATCCATGATGTTAATTTTAACAAATGTAATAAAAAATAAGGCCCCATTTGTAAAATACAAATGAAGCCTAAAAACATAATTGAAAATTTTTTAGTTACAACAAGTGTCTTTTTCGTCTTTTAAGCCCAATTTTTCTAAAATGGTACTTAATAAACACCAGTTGGTAAAAGCGTTTTGAAACAAATTAGCACCTACGAAACCTGTTAACCAAAACCAATTTTGGTGTACAAAAATTCCCAGTAACAAACTTGTTAATATCATGGTTCCTGCGAACCCGTGGATTACTCTTGTCTTCATATTTCTATTGTTATATTGATTTTTCTATATTCATTGTAGCCACATGGATTTTAGAAAGGGATTTTTGTTTCCTATTGAAAAACTCCACTTTTCTATACACTTCTTCAGTAAAATTCTCGTCGATAAAAACGGCAAATAATACAGAATCTATCTCGGTGTGTGAAGCTCCGAACCAGTTTTCTGAACTGCCATCGCTTTCATTTTTGTAACCTTTTACATAGTGATATGAAAAAGATTTTACTCCAGAATGATTGAGAATGTCTTTTACATTTTTCTCAAATTCTCTAATCGCTGTAATCATTAAAAGTTTCATATTGAATACATTTTTTTATAGGTTATCCTCTGAAGAAATCTCACCATATTCACTTTTTTCATCTGCGTGTATTTTCTCCCATTTTTTCTTTTCGGTCATGTAATAAATCAACGGAATGACAATCAGCGTCAACAAAGTAGAAACGATTGCTCCGAAAACCAATGAAATGGCTAATCCTTGGAAAATAGGGTCGAATAAGATGATTACCGCTCCTATAACTACCGCTCCAGTTGTTAATAAAATTGGTGTAGTTCTCACTGCTCCTGCTTCTATAATCGCTTGTTTAATCGGAATTCCTTCATTGAGTCGAATTTCTATAAAGTCAATGAGCAATACCGAGTTTCTTACCATGACTCCTGCTAAAGCAATCATCCCGATGAATGAAGTTGCGGTAAAGAACGCTCCTAATAACCAGTGTCCTAACACTATCCCAATCAAAGAAAGCGGAATCGCAACCATCATGACCATTGGTGTTTTAAAGTTTTGGAACCAACCTACAATCAGCATGTAGATAATGATAATTACCACTGCAAAAGCTGCTCCTAAATCTCGGAATACTTCTAACGTAATTTGCCATTCTCCGTCCCATTTTACGGTATAATCGTCTTCATTGCTTGGTTGATTCATGTACAGTTCATTAATAGAATATCCTTTTGGAAGTTGCATTTTTTTCAATTTTTCTTCCATTCCCAGAATTGCATACGCTGGACTTTCTAAACCTCCTGCCATATCTGCCAATACATACACTACCCTTTTTTGGTCTTTTCTGTAAATGGTTTTCTGTAATTCTTCGCGCTGAACTTTCACCAAATCACTTACAGGAACCATATTTCCCATTTGTCCTTTGATTTTTACATCAGTAATGTCAGTAATTGATGTTTTATCCGCATCATTCAATTTCATTACGATATCTACCGCATCGTTCGATTTTTCATCATACAGATTTCCAATCGGATGTTCACCCATCAAATACGTAAGATTTCCTACAATTTGTGCTGGAGCAACACCGTTCAACATTGCTTTTTCTTTATCAGCAACCAATTTGAACTCTGTTTGTGGCGCTTCAACCATCCAATCTACATCTACCACATCATCTGTATTGTTCAGAATATTTTGAACTTGATTGGCTACTTTAATTTGCTCATCATAATCAGGACCATAAATTTCTGCAACAATAGTAGACAAAACTGGCGGACCAGGCGGAACTTCTACAATTTTTACATTGGCATTGTATTTTTTCGCAATTTTCTGAATTTCAGGACGAATGTTTTTTGCTACATCGTGACTTTGGTTATCTCTGTCTTCTTTGTGCAATAAATTCACTTGAATATCAGCGGTATTGCTTTGTCCACGCATATCGTAGTGACGAACCAAACCATTGAAAGTAATCGGTGCAGATGAACCAACATAAGACTGATAATTCACCACTTCTGGAACTGTTTTCAGGTACTGCGCAATTTCTTGAGAAACTGATGCCGTTCTTTCCAGAGTAGTTCCTTCTGGCATATCAATCACCACTTGGATTTCATTTTTATTGTCAAAAGGAAGCATTTTTACCGCTACCCATTTTGTAGCGAAAGCCAACATAGAAATCAATAACAATACTACGGTAATTCCCATCATCGTCCAACGTTTTTTACCGCTGTCTAAGAATGGTTGCTCTATTTTTTTGTAAATTCTATAGATTTTGCTGGTTTCCATACCTTGTTCTTCCTTGTGCTCTTCGTCATCTTTTACTTTCAATAAATGATAACCTAAATAAGGGGTAACCGTTAACGCTACAAACAATGAAAGCATCATCGCAATAGAAGCACCAATTGGCATTGGAGACATATAAGGTCCCATCATTCCGCTTACGAAAGCCATTGGTAAAATGGCAGCAATAACGGTGAACGTTGCCAAAATCGTAGGGTTTCCAACTTCATTAATGGCATAAATCGCTGCTTGTTTGAATGGCAATTTCTTCATGTGGAAATGTCGGTGCATGTTTTCAGCAATAATAATACTGTCGTCTACCACAATTCCCACCACAAAAACCAATGCGAAAAGCGTGATTCTGTTCAGCGTATAACCCAACATATAGTAACTGAAAAGCGTTAGAGCAAACGTCAACGGAACAGAGAAGAACACAACTAATCCGCCTCTCCAACCCATTGCCAGCATTACCAAAACGGTTACTGCTAAAATTGCAACTCCAAGGTGCATCAATAATTCTGAAACTTTGTGAGAAGCAGTCTCTCCGTAGTTTCTGGTGACTTCTACATGAACATCATTCGGAATTAAAGTTTTCTTTAAATCTTCTACTTTGTCCAAAATCTGTTCAGAAATTTTCATCGCATCTGCTCCTTTCACTTTAGAAACCGAAAGCGTAACCGCAGGATATTCTGACTTGAATTTTTTACCATTCTCTACTGCATTTCCATAACCAAAACTCACATAATTCGCTGGAGATTGCGCTCCATCTTCTACTTTTGCAATTTGTTTCAGGTAAACCGGCATGTTTTGCGAAGTTCCTACCACCAAATTTTCTACATCTTCCGCAGAACTTAAAAACTGTCCTGTCGTCAATAAATATTCAGTATCATTAGAATCGAAACTTCCTGATTGTGAGCTTCCGTTATTGGCTTGAATCATTTGCATCACGTTTAATGCGTCAATGCTTAATTCAGCCATTTTATCTTTGTCTAACTCAACTTTTAATTGGCGATTTCTACCCCCAATCACTTTGGTTAAAGAAACGTCTTTGATTTTCTTGATTTCCGAAGACAACTCTTCTGTCATCTGACGAAGTTCGTAATCGTTATATTTTTCACTCCAAAGTGTTAAACCCAGCATCGGAACATCATCAATAGAACGTGTTTTCACCATTGGTTCATACACTCCTTTCGGAAAAATATTTTTATTTTTCATGAGTTCGTCATAGAGTTTCACGTAAGAACGTTCTGTATCTTCGCCTACGTAAAACTGAACGATAATCATGGCTTGTCCGTTCATTGCCATAGAATGAACGTGCTCTACTCCTTTTATATTTGAGATGATTTTTTCTAATGGTTTCACCACTCTGCTTTCTACCTCTTTTGGTGAAGCACCGGGATAACCTACCATTACGTCTGCCATCGGAACGATAATCTGTGGCTCTTCTTCTCTTGGTATTAATGTGGAACTGTACACGCCAATAATCATCAATGCAATCATCAACAAAATCGTTAATTTTGAATTGATAAAAAACTCGGCGATGCGTCCTGCAAATCCTTTTTCCATACTATTCTCTATTTGTTACGGGTTTCGGGTTACGGGTTTCGAGTAAAAAACTCGTATCTCGTATCTCGGAACTCATATTATTTTAAAGTAACTTTTGCACCGTTATACAATTTTCCTTCTGCTGAAATGATATATTGGTCATTTGCATTAAGACCTGATAAAATTTCTACTTGATCACCGAAAGTTTTACCCACTTTTACCCATCTTAGAACTGCGGTATTTTGTGAACTCACGGTATAAACTCCTGTTAACTGTCCGTTTTCTACGATTGCAGATTTCGGAATCATTACGCCATCTTGAAAATCTTGGTTTACATTTCCAGAATTTTTGAAAGGAAACTGAACATTCACAAACATCCCTGGTAATAAATCTTTAGAAGCAGGAACATTGATTTTCACTAAGTATTGTCCGCCTGTATTTGCTGAAGATCTGCTGATTTCTGAAACCGTACCCGAAACTTCTTTGTTGGTAGATTTCAAGGTGACTTTTACTGGCATTCCAGATTTTAAAAGGGTAATATTCTGTTCAGAAACTAAAACTTGCGCTTGCAAAGCTCCCGGAGATTCTATGGTTAACAAAGGCATTCCTGGACTTGCCATATCACCTTGTTCTGCAAATTTTGCGGTAATAGTTCCAGAAATAGGTGCCGTAACATTGGTATATCTGTACTGAGCATTTACTTCGTTTTTCATTTGCTGCGCTGCTTGTAAACCTGCTTGAGCCATTTCGTAGCGCGCTCTCATATCATCTAATTCTTTTTGAGAAGCACTTTGATTTTTGTATAAATTTTGAAATCTTTCAAAATCTTTTTTCGCGATATTGTAATTGGCTTGTGCTTGCGCTATTCCAGCAGAAGCTTGTCCGCCTTTTGCCTGAATATCTGTACTATTGATGCTTACTAAAAGTTGACCTGCATTTACGTATTGCCCTACTTCTGCGCGCATTGCAGTAATGTACCCCATCATTCTGGTAGAAACATTTACCGAATTTTTAGCGACTAATTTTCCACTTGCTGTAGCATTAGAACCTACTGCGTTGGTGGCAGATTTATTTAAGGTAACCGCGATGGGTTTGTCATTCAATTCTCCAGATTTATTTTCGTCTGAAGAACAACTTGCAAGGAATACGCTTCCTAAAAATAATGCTGAATAAATATATTTTTTCATATGTAGATTTTATTGTTATTGTTTTAAAAATTTATAGTATTCTAAAGCGACATTGTATTCAAAAATAGCTTGTTGATATTCCAAATCTTTTTGAGACATCGTGGTTTCACTCATTAACAAGTCTGATGATTTCTCTAAACCTTGGTCGTATCTGTTTTTACGAATTCTGTAGGCTTCTTTGCTTTGTTCCAGCGCTAGTTTGGTAAGGTTTACCTTGTTTTCAGCATCTTGAACTTGGCGATTTGCTTTATTGAGTTCTAACTGACTTTGTTTATTGTATTGAGTGATTTCGGTTTGTGCTTTGGTGAGTTCTGCTTTGTATTTTTCCTGTTCAGATTTTGCTTTTAAACCATCAAAAACATTCCAAGACAACTGAACTCCTGCCAAATAACCATTGGCTCCAAACTGTGCGAATTTGTTATCATACAATTCAAAACTTCCGAAAGCATTTAATCTTGGTAAAAATTTGGCTTTGGTAGATTTAATAAGATAATCGTACGCTTCTAGAGATTTTTGATACGCCTGCAAGTCTTTTCTTTCCACATTTAGTGTAGCCGTATTTTCTAAAATCTGGTTTTGAAATTCTAATTTTTCAGTAGGCTTGAAAACCTTATTGAAAGACTCTTCGTCTAATAAGAAATAAAGGTAATCTGAAGCATTTTTTATGTTAGATTTTGCATAAGCGATTTGATTTTCAATTTCTTTTACGCGAACGTCTATGTACAACACTTCCGTTTTCTGAATCATTCCGTTTTTGAAATAATTGTCGATTACTTTTTTATTGGCTAGCGTTGTGGTTTTAGCATTTTCAAGTGTTTCGAGCATTCTATACGCTAATTGCAGTTGCATATAGGCTTTTTTGAACTCAAACTGAATGTATTCTTTGGTTCTTTCCGCTTTAATTTTTAAAACTTCAGATTTTACCTGTCCTGCTTTTTTCAGATACACCGCATCCATGTTGATGATGGGTTGTTGCACCTCAATTTTAGTAGCGAAATTAGAAATCGCGTCTGGAGCATTTAATTTAGCTGGGTCAAAATCCATTTGAGTAATACGCTCCTGATTCAATTTAGAACCGAAAGCATACAAAGGATTATTGGTATTCGAAAAGGTGTAAGAAGCATTTACGTTGGGTAAATACATTGCTCTCGTTCCCAATAGCTCTGCTTGTGCTAATTTAGCTTCGTCATTAGCCAATTTCACTTGAAGATTTTGGTCTACCATTCTTTGTTCTAATTCTGCTCTAGAAATTCTGATGGTGTCTTGAGAGAAACCTTTCAGAACGAGCGAAAAAACAAAAACTACCGTAAAAAATTTTCTCATTGTATTTAAATTTTTCTTTTTTTAATTTATTTTAATTATTGAAATCGAGAATTTTAATACGCGTTCTCTATTTCTTTGGCAAAAATATAGGTGATAAAAGTCATGTGCAGTAACTTATGTTACATTCAGAAAATTCTTTTGTTAGAAAGAAAAAAAACAAAACGATAGACTATTAAAATCTATCGTTTTCAATTAATATAACAACTACTTGTTCAGTGTACTATTTAGTTCAATAGTTAGTCTTTAACGAGCTTACTATAGATTTCTTTTTCGTCTAATTTTTTTGTGCAGAAGAACCAATCTTTACAATCTAAATTTTCTTTATCTTCCATCCTTTCTTTTGCAACACCACAAGATCCGGCAGTAGGAACAATAACGTCATCTCCAGGTCTCCAATCTGCAGGAGTGGCTACTCCAAATTCATCTGTAGTCTGCATCGCAATAAGGGCACGATACAATTCATCAAAATTTCTACCGATACTTAATGGATAATAGATTATTGCTCTAATAATGCCTTTTGGGTCAACAAAAAACACTGCTCTTACTGCTTTGGTATTGCTTTCCCCTGGTTGAATCATACCATATTTCTTAGCAACTTCCATTGTAATGTCTTCAATCAAAGGAAAAGTAACTTCAATGTCTTTCATTCCATTAAACTCTATTTTTTCTTTAATGGTTCTTAACCAAGCTATATGACTGTAAAGACCATCTACAGATAAGCCAACCAATTCACAATTAGCTTTTCTAAATTTCTCCTGAAGATGTGCAAAAGTCATAAATTCTGAAGTACACACCGGTGTAAAATCAGCAGGGTGACTAAATAGAATACTCCATTTTCCTTGATAATCAGAAGGGAAATTAATTTCACCTTGAGTTGTAACTGCTTTGAACTGCGGAGCTTTTTCTCCAATTCTTGGCATGCTGAATGTTTCTTGTACTTGCTGTTCCATTTTATTTATTTTTTAATTATAGAGCAAATTTAAACCCGTTTTAATAGAAGAAGTGTTACTTGAGTTACACTTACGATAGACGGAATCAATTACTCTAATTTGCTCTTTTCTGTATATTTTTATTAATGTTTATCCTCTCCTCTTGTTCCTCCATGACCAAGAGTTACTACTCGCAAAATTTTGATATTAAGAATAAGAAATCTAAAAAACTGATAGAACGGATTTTGCATTTTAGATTTCATTTTTGCAGATATTCTTTGTGCCATAACTTTTATTTTAAATTAAGATTAAAAATTTATTCGGGGATCATAAACCAAAATGGTTTCATCTTAGCTTTCCAAAGAAATGCAAAATGTAAAGAATACTTAACCCAATGACCTCCTAAACCAATTTCGCCAAAAGTTTTTTTCAAATCTCTACCGCCAGAATTTTTATATTTTATATAGTCTGGGACAATAGGAAAAGTAGTGATAGTAACCGCAGAACCTTTAGTGAATCCAAATCCTGAAGATGCTACACAAGCAGCTCCCATATTTCCTAAAGAACCACGATGCGGTGTAATAATATCACCTTTCTTAATACTTTCTATGATATTATCTGCTACCAATTTGGCAGTAATTCCAGATGGCATTCCTGTTCTTGGTGGTGCGGGGAAAATTTCGGTTCCATTAGGTGATTTTCTAGGTTTAGAAATAGAATGCGGTGGTGCAAAAGCAATTCCTGGCGCAAAAATATTAGGATAACTTGGATTTTGATACGTTTCTGGCCAATCTTGCACCGTCCATTCTTCATAAGGTTTTGCTGTATAATCTGCGTCTACTACCATAAATCCGCGAAATAATTTTTCGGTAATATCTGCTCCATACTTGTCATATGCTTTAAAGCCGTGTCCTGAAAAAGCAGGAATTAACATTGCAAAATCAAATGTTTCTGTTTTATATTCTCCATCTAAGTTTTCGTAATGAGCAATCCCATTTTCAATTTTGTTTACACCTGCTCCCAAAATCCACTTAATTTCTCTATCTTCAAAAATCATTTCTACCATATCGCTCGATTTCATAATCATATCGCCATAAGTGAGCAACATACCGTCCATACCAAAATCTCCGAGATGATATTCATTAGATATCCAAGTAATTTCTGCTTTTTCTCTTAAGCCACAACGTCTTAACTCCGAGTCTACATTCAGAATATATTCAAATGCTGCACCTTGACATGTAGCTTTTGCATGACCAGTTCCAATAAGAATTTTCATTTTCTCATTAGATTTTTTAAGTTTTAATTTTAAATTAGTGAATGCAGCAGAAGCATGCTCTGCATGATCATAGCTACAAACCGAATAGCATTTATTCGTTCCGGGGTTCAAACCTTCGGTTAGGTCAAAGGCTAGTTTCGGTCCTGTAGCATTAATCAAAAAATCATAATCAATTATTTCATGTTTTCCCTTATTATCTCCAAAAACATATTCTGCAATTACATAAGATTTAGCATTTTTTACATCCCCTTCTGGATGAAAAGAAATTACTTTTGCTTGTTTATAGCCTATATGATGTTTTTTATATAGTGGAGCTAATGGAAATTTCACATCATTAGGAGACATTCTGCCAATACCTACCCAAATATTAGACGGCACCCATTGATAATTAGAATTGGGAGAAACCACCAAAATTTCGTGCTCATTACCCAATTTTCTACGAAGATGCGTAGCTGCGGTATGACCAGCAATTCCAGCACCAAGAATTACAATTTTCGACATAATTTATAAGTTTGTTAGCAAAATAGCAACATTTATTGCTTTTAAATTGTAACCCATGTTACAAAAAGCATTTTTTATTAATAATTTTTAAAAATTTAAATTTTCAATAATTTCTCTAATTTCAAAATATTTTGCTTTTTCGAAATTGATATGATTTTCCGTCAATTCATTGCGTAACCCCATTCCCATTCCGTAATAATAGAATTTATCTACTCCAGAAAGTTGATTGAGGATTTCTGCATGAGAATGATATTTTTTTTCATTACTATCATGATGATGATTACAGCAACCGTCTTCGTGATGATGAGCATGAAGATTTTCTTCGAATTTCTCTGAAATTAACTTTCCATTTTCTATTTCAAAAAATGCAAATTCTCTACATTTTCCTGTGTGAGCAGCAATGGTTTTCCTGTCGTTGGTTGGGATTGCAATTTTCATTTTTAGTTTAATTTATTTTCTTTTTCTAATTTTTTAAAAAGCCAGAAAGTGATTCTGTATGAAACGTAAATCATGACGGGCAAACTGATGAATTGTATAATTTCTTTGGTGTACATTTTAATGAGTTTAAAGTTATAAAATCGTAAATCTTAAAAACGACTAATAAACGTGTGCTTCTGTTTCTTCTAAATCTTTTTCGGAAATATTTTTAGCATCTAATTTCTTCCAAACAAGAGCGATATAAGCCAAAACAAAAGGCACTAACAATGAAACATAACTCATCGTTCTCAACGTAAATTCACTGGAAGAAGAGTTGTAAATTGTGAGCGAATTTTGCAAATTATAAGTTGATGGATAATACGCCGTATTATTGAAACCTGCATTGAGAAGTAACATCCAAACGGTAAGAACTGTCCCAATTCCTGAAAACCAAATACCGTTTTTGCTTTTTCGGAATACATTGATGAAAATTCCCACCAAAACCGATACAACTCCAATCAAGAAAACGACTAAAACAAAAGGCATTTCGAGGAAATTGTTCAAATATTTGTGAGCTTCCATAGAAACTTCTTGATTAGCTGGATTTACTGCAAATCCATCAATCAACAATAGTCTTATCAACCAAAAAAGAAAGAAAACCAAGAACAAAACGCTATTAATTTTCAAACTTTTTATTGAATTTTTTTGAATATTAACATTATCAATGATTTTTTGAAAATATAAATTTGCTAAAATTCTAGCCAAGAAAAAAACCGCCAATCCTAAACTTATATTTTGAAGAAAAGCGAGTTTTTCAACTGTCCAAATCGCTTCTAATCCGTGAAACGGAGTTTCCCAAGAAGAAATTATCGGCATTTTCTGTAAATTTTGATTGATGATATTGCTTTTTTCTACTGAAAATTCGGCACCAGTGAAAAATGTAGAAACGGCAACACCAAGCAAAATACTGCCTAAAACTCCATTGATGAATAGGAAAACATCAAAAGTCTTGGTTCCTAAAAAATTATTGGCTTTGCTTCTAAATTCATAAGAAACCGCTTGAATAATGAATGCAAAAAGAATTGCCATCCAAACCCAATAGGCACCACCAAAACTGGTAGAGTAAAACAATGGAAAAGATGCAAAAAAAGCGCCACCAAAAGTAACCAAAGTAGTGAATGTAATCTCCCATTTTCTACCTGTTGCATTCAGAAGCATGGTCTTTTCTTTTTCAGTTTTGGCAAGAGAAAAGATGAGCGTTTGTCCGCCCTGAACAAATAGCATAAAAACCAACAAAGCACCAAGAAGCGAAACAATTATCCACCAATAATGCTGTAAACCGCTATAATCTAAAAATGAAAACATTTTGTAAAATTTAAAAGTTAAAATTCTATTTCCTAAAATTAATGAGCTGTACGATTTTTGATTGCAGAAAGCATAATTTTAATTTCTGCAATTAAAAGTGTAGTAAATATGATTAAGAAAAGGAAAAAAGTAATTTGTACACTATACGCATCAATTTGAGAAACCGCTGCAATATTGGGCAAAAGATTTTGTATTGTCCATGGTTGTCTTCCTACTTCAGCCACAATCCAACCAGCTTGTGAAGCGACATAACCGAAAGGTATGCTCCAAAGCGTAAGTCTCAAAAGAGTTTTGTTATTTTCTAAATTTCCTTTGATCATTTTATAAAAAAGTAGCGCAAACAAAACCAAAAACCAAGTTCCTAAAATCACCATAATATGAAAAGAATAGAAACTCATCTTCACATTCGGAATGAGCATATGAGGGTCTTTCCCGAAATAATACCCATACCCGAAATCTTTTTCGTGAGCTCTGAATGTTTTGAGTTTTGCTTCAGCATTGACCAAATCTCCAGATTTTTTGAATTTAATATAATTCCCAAGTGCATCAATGGCGATTTTACCACTGTTAATTCTTTCTTGATAAGAAACAATTCCTTCTTTTTTATTTCCGTGAACCAAATCATTAATTCCTGGAACAAAAGCATCACCTTGAAGAAAAGCCAAATAAGACAAAGCCATTGGAATTTTAACTTCAAAAATGAATTTTTCTCTGTGGTGTTCATCTTTTTCAGGATCTCCAAAAATTCCCATTGCAATTAACGGAGCATTTCTATCGCCTTGATACAAACCTTCCATCGCTGCCAATTTCATCGGTTGAGTTTTGGCAACTTGTCTTGCAGATTCATCACCACTCCACATGGTTCCTATGCTTGCTAATAAGCCAAAAATTGTAGCAACAAGAATACTTCTTTTACCAAGAACTACATCTTTTTTCTTTAAAATAAACCATGCGCTAACTCCCGCAACAAACAAGGAAGCTACGATATATGAAGAAATTACGGTGTGTAAAAATTTATTTACAGCCACTGGATTCATGAGAACCGCCCAAAAATCTACCATTTCGTTTCGCATGGTATCAGGATTAAATTCCATTCCTACAGGATGTTGCATCCAACCATTTGCCACCAAAATCCACAATGCAGAAAGATTAGAACCTATGGCAACCAACCAACTCGAAAGTAGGTGAAATTTCTTGCTTACTTTGTCCCAACCGAAAAACATAACGGCAATAAAAGTACTTTCCATAAAGAACGCCATAATTCCTTCGATGGCTAAAGGTGCGCCGAAAATATCACCTACAAACCAAGAATAATTGCTCCAATTGGTTCCGAATTCAAATTCCATGATAATTCCTGTGGCGACACCAATTGCGAAATTAATTCCGAAAAGCTTCATCCAAAATTTGGTGATTTCTTTCCATTTTTCATCGCCTGTTTTCACATAAATGGTTTCCATGATGGCAATGATAAAGGTAATTCCTAAAGTTAGCGGAACAAAAAGCCAATGGTACATTGCTGTAAGTGCAAATTGCGCTCTGCTCCAATTGACGAGTTCCCAGTCTATATGATTCATCGTTGTAATATTTCTATTTTTTAATTTTTGTCAAAGTATTTTGCAAATATTCTATTCTTTGTTCGTTACTCTCAAAATTAGTTTTAAGAAAATCCTTAAAGAAAAACATCTTAAGAATCCCGAACATGATAAATAGTTTAACAACAGCAATAATCCAAAGAGATTTACTTTCCTTTGACATAATGCTAAAACCATGTTTATAGAGCTTTACTAACTCGATAAAAGGATACAATAAAAAGTTATAGAAAGTTTGCATTGTTGAAAAATCAAAAATTTATGATAAAAAAAACTTTAATTTTCACAATACAAAGTTAAGCTAGGAACGCTCAAACTTCTTGGCTTACAAAACGGGGAAAATGGTAATAATTATTTATTTAGATTTTTTCTAAAATCTATTGGAGAAACTCCAGCATTAGATTTAAAGAATTTAGTAAAATAGGAATTGTCTTCAAAATTAAGCTCAAAAGCAATCTGCGAAATGGTAGATTGGGTATTTACCAATAATCTCTTAGCCTCTAAGATGATTCTGTTTCTAATCATTTCACCAGCTGTTTTACTCGTAATAAATTTACAAACGGAATTTAGATAATTTGGAGTAACAGCTAATTGATCTGCGTAAAATTTGGGATAATGTTCTACTTTGAAATACTTTTCAAGTGATCCTTCAAATTTTTTTACTAAATTATTTTGAGTATAATTAAAATTAGTTTGGTTCACTGATTTTACATCTTCAGAAATTAATAGTAAAATTTCTAAAATGCACAATTTTATAAGTTCTGATGAATATTTATAACTTCCATCATTAAAATCTAAAATTTTTGCGAAAGCATATTTTATATCCCTTTGATTATTTTGAATCTGATGATAACAATTCTTACCACTTTTACTAAATAGAGGTAATTGATCAATGAAATTTGCTTGTAAAAGAAATTGATTTAATAAATTTTCATTAAAATTTATAAGAAAACCTTTAGTATTTTTATGGTTAAAAACTAAATCGTGAACTTGACCAGGTCTAAGAAAAAAAACAGAATTATCTTGGATTTCGTAATCTTCAAAATCAATTTTATGAGTACCCGAACCCTTCTCTATATAGAGAATTTGATAAAAAGTATGACGGTGAGGTTTTTTAGGAAGGTAAATATCTTCATGAAGCAATTCCTTCAAATCATGAATAATGTAATTTTGAATATTTTTTTCATTATTCACTAAATCGCAGACATTTAAAACTGGAAATTTCATAAAAAATTAGTTAGAACACTCTCCAGTTTTAGAAAGGGAATGAGAAATGATTTCTGGTGGATTTCCAAGAAGAGGTAAATCATTTTGTTGCCATTTTACCAAACCACCTTCTAAATAGTAAATTTGGTTAAAGTCTCTATCTTCCAAATATTTAGCAACACTTTTACTTCTCACACTATTATTACAAACCAAAACGATTTTTTTATCTGCATCAAAATGTGACCATAATTCTTCTATCTCGCTGAAGGGAATATTTTCTACGATAGGAAGTCCCATCTTATACAATTCAAATTCATAGCGTTCTCTAACGTCTACCAATTGAATGGTTTCGTTTATCATCGTTTGAAAGGTATTAGGACAAATGCTTTTCATGGAAATTCTCAATTTATTGGGTTAAAAAAGACTCCGTTAATCTTTATTAAATGCAAAATTGAATTTTTCTGAAAAACCGATTTGTAACAAGTGTTACAGAAATTAAAAGAATTGATGCTATCTATTTAAAACCGAAGTTTTAATTGAAAAAACATAAATAATTAGAATAGAATAGCGCCTTCTAATTCTAGGAGTTTTTGTTTTCGCCAAATTCCACCGCCATAACCTGTAAGATTTCCATCACTGCCAATCACTCTATGACAAGGAACCAAAATGGATATTTTATTCATCCCATTGGCATTTGCCACTGCTCTCACTTTTTTGCTATCTCCCAAAATTTCAGATTGTTTCGCATAGCTCCATGTTTCACCAAAAGGAATTTTCATCAACACTTCCCAAACTGATTTCTGAAAATCTGAACCTACAAAATGAAGCGGAACGGTAAATTCTTTTCTTTTTCCTTCAAAATATTCGGTAAGTTGTTCTTCTAAACTATTAAAATAAGGATTTTCTCCTTGAATAATATTGGCATTTAAGGATTTAGAGAGGTGTTTCAGTTCGGTTTCCAGCATTTTTCTGTCTGTAAATTCTAGCATACAAATTCCTTCATCCGTTGCAGCAGCATACATGGTTCCGAGTGGAGTTTCGATGCGTTTTAAATCAATTACTTTCTGATTTTTGGAATTTTTAGGAGACACTCCGAAAATATTTTTAAAACTTTCAGTAAAACCGCTTAAACTTTCGTAGCCACTTTCTAGAGCGGTTTCCGTTACGGTTTCTCCTTGTTGAATTTTCTTAAATGCAGAATTAATTCTGAACATTCTTTGATACGCCTGAAACGTGATTCCGTGATTTTTCAGAAACCAACGTCTCATGGTTGCAGGTTCTATTCCGCGTTTTAGCAAGTCGTAATCTTTGAACTTCAAAGAAGGATTTTCTACCAATTCATCTATAATTTCCTGAATATATTTCGGGGTTTCGTTCAGTTTTTCTAATGGTTTACAAACCTTACAAGGGCGATATCCTTTTAGAATCGCATCTTTCGTATTGCTGAAAAATTCTACATTTTCGGGTTTTGGTTTTCGGGCAGTACAAGTGGGTCTACAGAAAATTCCTGTAGTTTTTACTCCCATCCAAAAAACGCCTTCGAAACTTGCATCTTTATTGAAAGAAGCATTATACATGATATCGTTAGGTAAGTTCATAAATGATGATTGATATATGATGATTGAAAAAAGATATGATAAACTTTGTCAAAGATTTTAAAACTTTGACAAAGTAATGCAAATGTAAATTTTTAGGAATGGATGATACAACCGAAAAATGAACAAGTATTTTTGATTTTAGATTTTAGATGTGAGATGTTGGATGGGACTCTTCGACTACCGCTCAGAGTGACAATTATTTAAAATTCTGTTGGATTTGCGCGAGGGCGAAGTGTATTGTTGGAGCTCTTTTTAATTTTTTAGAAAAAAATTAAAAAAGCGACTACACGAAGACCGACCTTTTTTCGGCGGATGAAAAAACGCTTTTAGAAAAATTTCTAAAAGCGTTTTTAGCGTTGGCAAAAAAAGGACGCGCCCAAAAATTACTTTTTCGGTTCGTTTTTCTTTTTGATATCGCTTTCTACTTTTTTAATGGCCTTTAAATTATCAATAATCTGTAGCGTTTCTTCTACATTTAGGATTTCCACAGGAACATCTGCTCTGGTTTTGTCCCACTCGAAAACCAAATTCAGTTTTTCGTCTGTAATATCTTCGAAATTTATGGTGAAACGTTCCATTTTTTCGTTCATCATTTTTACAGGAACGGTAGTAGTAGCTACATCTTCTTTAGCATCATAGGTATAAGCTCCCCAATTGTTAACCCCTCTATTTAAAATGATTTTCCATTCTTTTTCTTGAGGAACTACATACAATGCGTAAGTTCCTTTTTTCACTTTTTGACCGCCAAAAAGCACTTCTTGACCAAAAGTAATTCTGGTGGCTTCATTGGCTCCAGCTCTCCATACTTGACCGAAAGGAACCAATTCTCCGAAGACTTTTCTTCCTTTTACCGCAGGTCTACCATATTCTATAGAAATTTTGGTCACCGAAAATTGCTGTTCTACGGTTTGTCTTGGGCTAACTGCTGGAATGTTATATTGCTGAGCAAAAGCATGTACACTTACTGCCAATACCAAAGAAAATATCAGTTTTTTCATATATAAATATTTATTGTTTTTTAAAAGTCAAATGTAATCGCTGAATCATCATTGGTATTGGGTTTACCATAGTGGCGATTTCATATTTTTAATTTTTGATAAAGATAAAAAAAATAGTTAATGATAAAATAGAATATAAAAAAAATCCTTTAAGGTTTTGAAACCTTAAAGGATTGGTATTTCTAGAGAAAATTTTTACATTTTTTCCATTTTGAAAGTCATGCTTTCGATTACTTTGAGCATTGCTTCTACGGTATCCATACTGGTAAGACAAGGAACACCATTTTCTACCGAAGTTCTACGGATTAAGAAGCCGTCATTCATCGATTGTTTTCCTTTAGTAGTGGTATTCACTACATATTGTACTTTTCCTTTTTGGATTAAACTGATTAAGTTCTCTGTTTCTTCTTCTATTTTATATCCAATTTTGGTTGGGATATTGAGTTCGTTAAAATATCTAGAAGTTCCTCTAGTTGCCCAAATTTTGAAACCTATATCGTAGAATCTTTTCGCTAATTTTGCTGCTTCTGGTTTGTTCACATCATCTATGGTAAATAAGATAGAACCATGTAAAGGAACTTTTCTACCTGCACCGATTAAACCTTTGTACAAGGCTTTTTCTAGCGTAGAATCTTTGCCCATTACTTCTCCTGTAGATTTCATTTCTGGCCCCAGTGTTACATCTACTCTTGTTAATTTACTGAATGAGAAGACTGGTACTTTTACAAAAATTCCTTCTTTATTTGGAACCAATCCATCTTTGTAACCTAAATCTTTCAGATTTGCTCCGAGAATTGCTTTAGTCGCTAAATTCGCCATCGGAACTTCTGTAATTTTTGACAAGAAAGGAACGGTTCTCGATGAACGAGGATTTACCTCAATCACATAGACATTTCCATCAGAAATTACATACTGAATATTCATTAAACCGATAACTTTCAAACCTTTTGCTAAACGCTTGGTATAATCTTCCAGTGTAGCAATTTGGTCTGGAGTAAGCGTTTGTGGAGGATATACTGCAATAGAATCTCCTGAGTGAACTCCCGCTCTTTCGATATGTTCCATAATTCCTGGAATGACGGTGGTTTCGCCATCGCAAATTGCATCTACTTCTACTTCTTTTCCGGTGAGGTAACGGTCTACTAACACAGGATGTTCTGGACTTGCATCTACCGCATGTTCCATGTAATGGTCTAGTTCGGAATCATTGTAAACGATTTCCATGGCTCTTCCACCCAGAACGTAACTTGGTCTCACTAAAACTGGGAATCCAATTTCATTGGCAATTTTAATTGCTTCTTCTTTAGAGAAACACGTTTTACCTAATGGTTGAGGAATTCCAAGTTCCTGAAGTGCTTGTTCAAATTTATCTCTGTTTTCGGCTCTGTCCAAATCTTCTAGAGAAGTTCCCAGAATTTCTACTCCATGAGCGGCCAATTTATCTGCAAGGTTGATTGCAGTTTGTCCACCAAACTGTACAATCACTCCTTTTGGTTTTTCGAGTTCTATGATGTTCATTACATCTTCCTCTGTTAAAGGCTCGAAATATAATTTATCCGAAATCGAGAAATCTGTAGAAACTGTTTCTGGATTGTTATTGATGATAATCGCTTCATAACCCATTTGTTTGATTGCCCAAACTGAATGAACGGTAGCGTAATCAAATTCTACACCTTGACCAATTCTGATAGGACCAGAACCTAAAACGATGATTTTTTCTTTATCAGAAGGAATGCTCTCGTTTTCTTCTTCATACGTTCCGTAGAAATAAGGGGTTTCAGATTCAAATTCTGCGGCACAAGTATCTACCATTTTGTAAACTGGCATTACTCCGTTTTCTTTTCTGAACTTGAAGATTTCTCTGTGGTCTGTTTCCCAAAGATGTGCGATATTAATGTCTGAGAAGCCTAATCTTTTCGCTTCCAGTAATATTTCTTTGTTGAATTTATTTTCCGCAATGGTTTTTTCAAAATCAATCAGTTTTTTGAATTTCCAAACGAAGAATTTATCTATTTTACTCCATTCTACGATGGTTTCCCAATCATAACCTCTTCTTAAAGCTTCGCCGATGATGAATAATCTTTCGTCATCACACACTCTAATTCTGCGTTCGATATCTTCGTCTGTTAAGGCAAGTGCAGGTTTGGTTTTTAATCCTAAATGTTGCAATCCTGTTTCTAAAGAACGAATGGCTTTCATTAATGATTCTTCAAAACTTCTACCAATCGCCATTACTTCACCCGTTGCTTTCATTTGGGTAGAAAGTCTTCTGTCAGCCGTTTCGAATTTATCAAAAGGGAATCTAGGAATTTTAGTTACCACATAATCCAGAGCAGGCTCGAAACATGCGTATGTTTTTCCTGTAACCGGATTAAGCATTTCGTCTAAAGTAAGTCCTACTGCAATTTTAGCTGCTAATTTAGCAATTGGATAACCTGTTGCTTTACTTGCTAAAGCCGAACTTCTAGAAACTCTAGGATTTACTTCGATGATATAATAATTGAAAGAATGAGGGTCTAAAGCCAACTGTACGTTACAACCTCCTTCTATTCCGAGTGCTCTAATAATTTTGAGTGAAGCATTTCTGAGCATTTGATATTCTCTGTCAGAAAGCGTTTGCGAAGGCGCAACTACAATAGAATCTCCAGTATGAACACCTACTGGATCTATGTTTTCCATGTTACAAACTACGATAGCGTTATCGTTTTTGTCACGCATTACTTCGTATTCTATTTCTTTGTACCCTGCAATTGATTTTTCAATTAAACATTGAGTCACTGGAGAGTATTTCAGTCCTAGTTCTGCAATTTCTGTCAGTTGGTATTCATCATGAGCGATTCCACCACCTGTTCCACCCATGGTAAAAGCAGGACGAACGATTACTGGATAACCAATTTTTTCTGCAAAAGCTAATGCTCCTTCTACTGTATTTACAATATCAGAATCTGGAACCGGCTCGTTTAATTCTCTCATTAATTCACGGAACAAATCTCTGTCTTCTGCTCTATTAATCGCAGAAAGTTTAGTTCCTAGAACTTCTACTCCACATTCTTCTAAAATTCCAGAATTTTGTAATTCTACTGCCATGTTCAATCCAGTTTGTCCACCCAAAGTTGGCAAAAGTGCATCTGGACGTTCTTTTCTGATGATATGACTTACAAACGGAAGAGAAATAGGCTCTATATATACTTTGTCTGCAATTTCTACATCGGTCATGATGGTTGCAGGATTAGAATTGATGAGGATTACTCTGTACCCTTCTTCTTTTAATGCAAGGCAAGCTTGAGTTCCTGCATAGTCAAATTCTGCAGCTTGCCCGATGATAATTGGGCCGCTTCCTATTACTAAAATGGTTTTAATATCTGTTCTTTTCATTCTTTATTAGATTTCAGATGTCAGATTTAAGACATCAGATTTTATTTCTATTTTTATTTCTTCTTTTTCAGTTTTTGTACGTAAGATAATTTGATTTCAATTATTTTCAAATTCATAATTTAGATTCCTATGGAAAAACAAACTTTGTGGTTATTATGATTGATTGAATTTATTTTCCAAGCGCTTTGCACTTGGCTATTTCTTGCGCCACTTCGTGGCTTATTTTGTTAATTTTAAATAAAAAAGTATCTCCTCTTCATAAATTTTATAAAACTTGGCTCTTTTTACTTTTTACTTGGCTCTTTTTTACTTGGCTTTTTTAAACTCTTCCATCATTTCTACAAATTCATCAAAAAGATAATTCGCATCTTCTGGACCTGGACTTGCTTCTGGGTGATATTGTACCGAAAAACACGGATATTTCTTATGACGAACTCCTTCGTTTGTTTTATCATTCAGAGCGATGTGTGTTACTTCTAAATCGGTATTTTCTAGAGATTCTTCGTCTATAGCATAACCGTGATTCTGAGAAGTGATCGCTACTTTTCCTGTTTTTAAATCCAGAACTGGGTGATTTCCACCTCTATGACCGAATTTTAATTTATAGGTTTTTGCTCCACAAGCCAAACCAATTAACTGGTGACCTAAACAAATTCCGAAAATTGGAACTTTCCCCAGTAAACCATTGATTAATTCTGAAGCGCCTTTTACATCTTGTGGATCACCAGGACCGTTAGAAAGCATTACTCCATCTGGATTCATTAATAGAATCTCATCTGCAGTCGTATCTTGAGACACCACGATGATGTCACAATCTCTCTGAGAGAGTTCTCTGATGATGCCTAATTTAGAACCAAAGTCCACTAAAACCACTTTGAAACCTCTTCCCGGACTTGCATAAGGCGTTTTGGTAGAAACTTGCTCCACTTGATTGGTGGGGAAATTTTTAGATTTCAGTTCAGCAATTACTACTGTTTCATCTGCATTTTCATCTACAATTTTTCCTTTTAAAACCCCATGATTTCTGATAATTCTAGTCAGTTTTCTGGTATCAATCCCTGAAATTCCTGATAGCTTTTTTTTGGCAAAAAATTCATCTAAAGACAATTGACTTCTGAAATTAGAAGGAAAATCACACAATTCCCTCACGATTAAGCCTTTGATTGCGGGCTCAATACTTTCGAAATCATCTCTATTAATACCGTAATTACCAATTAATGGATAAGTCATGGTTACAATCTGACCGCAATATGAAGGGTCTGAAATGAGTTCCTGATAACCAGTCATCCCGGTATTGAACACCACTTCTCCTTCAGTATCGGTATTTGCACCAAAACCTTGTCCGTGAAAAACTTCACCTGATTCTAAAATTAATTTCTTTTTCATTCCTTTTTAATAGATTTTCAGAGCAGTATTACTCTGACTTTTCACTTTTATCTGTATTAATTTATTCAAATTCAAAACCTCTTTCTTCTAAAACTTTTTTCAAGATGGCCATTCTTGCAAATACTCCATTTTGCATTTGTTTAAAGATTCTAGAACGTTCACATTCTACCAAATCATTATCTATTTCTACTCCTCTGTTGATTGGTGCAGGATGCATGATGATGGCATTTGGTTTCATTTTTTGCTCACGCTCTTTGGTAAGACCATATTTTTTAAGATAATCTTGAGGCGTCAATTTCATTTTTTCATCATGTCTTTCGTGTTGAATTCTTAATAAAATGAGCACATCTACATCGGTAATCATTGCATCTAAATCTCTGTAGGTTCCATTCATTATACTTCCTTCGTCAAACCATTCTCTTGGTCCAGAGAAATATACTTTTGCTCCTAATCTTCTCAGTGTGTCTGCATCAGAATTGGCTACTCTACTGTGTTTGATATCTCCTACGATCCCCACTTTCAAATCTTTAAAATCACCAAATTCTTGTTTGATGGTTATTAAATCTAGTAACGCTTGACTTGGGTGATGCCCAATTCCGTCTCCAGCATTTACCACTCCCATTTTCACACCTTTCAATTCATCATAAAATCTGGTTTTTTGGTGTCTTATTACGGAAAGGTTTATCCCAATTGATTCCAGCGTTTTAATGGTATCTAAAAGACTTTCGCCTTTATTGATAGAACTTTTAGACTCATCAAAATGTACTACATTTAATCCTAATTTTTTCTCAGCCACCTCAAAACTAATTTTAGTTCTGGTACTGTCTTCAAAAAAAAGATTCGCTACAAAAATGTCTGATTTGGCCTTTACTGTTTTGCCGTTTGCGAATTCTAGCGCTTGATGTAATAGTTTTTCAACGCTCTCAAGTGACAATCTGGATAATTTAATCATGATACTATGGTTTTAAACAAAAAAAACGAAGCCCCAACAGCTTCGTTTTCAATAAATAAAAATATTTTGTCCGTCGGATTGAAGTCCGATATTTATGTTCAATAAAAAATTTATCGTTTTCATTGGTTGCAAATATACATATTAACTTTTTGCCTTCAAAATTTTTAGAAAAAATTAATTTTATTTAACATTATTATTGCAAAATAAGTATATCTTTGCTAAAAACGTATATATGAAAATAAATTGTTGCCCAAAATGCGAAAACTCCGAAATCGTTAAAAGTGGCATTGTTAAAGGAAAACAGCGCTATTTTTGTAGAGACTGCAAATACTATTTCACTGTCAATAAAATTGGCAAAAAGATAGATGATTACTATGTAACGAAAGCTTTACAACTCTATTTAGAAGGCCTCAGTTTACGAGAAATAGAGCGTATTTTGGGCATTTCTCATGTCACCATCAGTTCTTGGATTAAGGAATACAATATTAAGAAACCACCCCATTCTGATTTTCATGCTACTTATAAGGTTTTCAAACAAATAGAACTGGCAGAATACATCAGAAATGAAGAAAATCTTAAAGGTTCTGGACTCATCATTACCGAATTCGGGGATAAGTTTATGATGATAAAATGGGAACGTTTTAAAAAGTAACTATACTTATTTACAAAAATATATACAAAATTTTTACAGAGTTTTTTTTATTATCAGTTTAGCGATGTTAAAATCACAAAAAACTGTTTAATATTATGAAGAAAACTCAGTTAATCTTCGCTGGTATTGCTAGTTTATTATTTAGCAATGCATTATTCTCTCAAGAGAAACCAAAAGAATGGGATGTAAGTCTCTATGGTTTTGCAAGAGCAGATTATATTTTCGATTCGAGACAGTCTGCACAGGTGAGAGAATACCATCTCAACCTTTATCCTTTAGACAAAAAATTAGATTCAAATGGTGATGATATTAATGCTACTGGTGCCAGTAATTTTTTATCAGTAGTTTCTCGATTGGGTGTAAATTTTAAAGGTCCCAATGTTTGGGGCGCAAAAGCAAGTGGAAAATTAGAAGGCGACTTCTTTGGAAACACTCAAGAAAGCATCGGACTTTTCAGATTAAGACATGCTTATGCACAGTTGGCTTGGGAAAAATCTTCCCTTACTTTAGGACAGACTTGGTATCCTTCTTTTGTTCCTGAAGTTTTCCCGGGAGTTGCCAATTTCAGTACGGGAATTATGTTTAATCCTTTTGGCTGGGTTGGTCAAATTCGATTCAGACAAAGTTTAACTTCAAATCTTTCGTTAGATTTAGTCGCTTACAAAGACAGAGAGTTTCAAGCTCCTGTAGTTTCGGGAAACGCTAATAACTCTCCTACTTTTAATTCTACTACTCCTACTTTACACGCACAATTGCAATACAAAACCAAAAATGTGATTGCAGGTGTAGGTGCAGAATATCAATCTCTAAAACCTGTGATTACCAGTGGAGGATTGGCTTCTGATGAAAAACTCAATTCTACCATGCTTATGGGATATTTTAAATATTCTAATGAAAACGTAGTTGCAAAATTCTATGGGATTTCTGGTGGAAACTTGCACCATTTGGTAATGCTTGGTGGTTATGCTTCTTATGCAGAAACCAACGGAATAGATTCTTACAAACCTACTAAAACCTCAGCTTTTTGGGTAGACATTGCGAGTAATAAACCGAATGTAGCTCCAGGAGTTTTCTTTGGGTATACGAAAAACAGTGGTTTAGAAGACGCTAATTACAAATCACTTTACGTAAGAGGAATTTCTGGAACTAGAGTGGTAGATAATGTTTGGAGAGCTTCTGCAAGAGTAGATTTCAAACAAAATAAATTTAGAATAACTCCAGAATTAGAATATACTGCTGCAACTTGGGGAGATTTAAAAACCGATGCAACTTCTGGAAACAATGAAACCAATGTAGGAAATATCCGTGCACTGGTAAGTGCTTCTTATTCTTTCTAAAAACATCTTTCAATACATTATTAACAAAACTAAAAAATAAACACATGAGTCATCAATTTAACACACAAGCAGAGCATGATGCTTACGTAGATGAACGTAAAAAATCTTCAACTCTATGGAGTATTATCATGGCGTCTTCTCTAGGAACGCTTATCGAATGGTATGATTTCTATATTTTCGGGAGTTTAGCGGTAGTTTTATCTACTAAATTTTTCCCAGCAGATAATCCTACTGCAGCATTTTTATCTACTCTAGCCACTTTTGCAGCTGGATTCGTAGTAAGACCTTTCGGAGCTTTATTTTTCGGAAGATTAGGAGATATTATTGGTAGAAAGTACACATTCTTGGTTACTTTATTAATCATGGGATTCTCTACTTTCTTAATCGGGTGTATCCCAAGTTATGAAACCATCGGTTTTATGGCGCCAGTTTTAGTATTAATTCTTCGTTTATTACAAGGTTTAGCACTAGGTGGTGAATACGGAGGTGCTGCAACTTATGTAGCAGAATACGCAGAGCATAACAGACGTGGTTACTGGACTTCTTGGATTCAGACTACTGCAACTTCTGGTTTATTTATTTCACTTATCGTGATTTTGGTGACTAAAAGTTCATTAACTGCAGAAGAATTTGACAATTGGGGATGGAGAGTTCCTTTCTGGATTTCTATTTTGATGGTGGGCGTTTCTTATATCATTAGAAAAAACATGAAAGAATCTCCACTTTTTGCAAAAGCTAAAAAAGAAGGAAAAACATCAACCAATCCATTAAAAGAATCTTTCGGGAATAAATACAACTTCAAATATGTTTTATTGGCATTATTCGGTGCTGTAATGGGACAAGGTGTAGTTTGGTACACTGGTCAGTTCTACGCGATGTCTTTCATGCAAAAAGTAATGAATATAGAATCTGCACAAGTAGACTCATTAATGGCAGCCGCATTATTTATCGGAACTCCATTATTCGTATTATTCGGTTGGTTATCTGATAAAGTAGGAAGAAAACCTATTATGATGCTTGGTCTTTTATTGGCAATTTTCGCTTACAGACCTATTTACAACCAAATGTTTAAACTGGGAGATTTCTCTCAGAAACAAGAATTAAAAGACAAATTCACTTCTGAAGTAACTGCTAAAGTTCTAGAAGGAACTAAAGTAGACTCTATTTATACTACTCAAAAATTCTATGCAGACGGAAGTAATGTAAAAGAAGTGGTGACTAAACATCTAGAAAACGGAAAAGTTTTACTAGACGAAAAAGGAAAAGATAAAGTAGAAACTAAAATCACGAAAACAATAGACAGCACTACCAAATGGACGCTTGCTTTCTGGGTTTTCTTACAAGTGATTTTTGTAACGATGGTTTATGGACCTATTGCTGCTTTCTTAGTAGAAATGTTCCCTGTCAGAATCAGATACACTTCTATGTCACTTCCTTATCATATTGGTAATGGTATCTTCGGAGGTTTATTGCCTGCAGTGGCTACTTATTTGGTAACCTCAGCTAAAGACGCCGGAAATCCAGAATATTACTTACAAGGTTTATGGTATCCAATTATCGTAGCGGCAGTGAGTTTAATCATTGGGGTAATTTACTTAGACGGAAAAGATAGAAATGTAGAGGATTAATGATGGATGTGAGATGATGGATGCAGGAAGTTACACAAAAAAACAGCACCCTGCATCTAACTTCTATCACCCAACAAAATTTTAAAAATTTTTACTAACTTTAAAAAACAAAAAAATGGACGCAATAAAAAAAATATTAGGTATCGTTTGGCTAGCTCTAGCAGCAGTAGTAGCTTACCTTGGATTGACTGTTCTAGGGATTCCAAAAATAACTTCGGGTAAACAAGAAGACTTGGTTTTCGGGAGCATCATCGTTTTTATTTTAATGCCTATCGTGGTAGGTGGATTAGCAACTTTCGGTTGGTACTCTCTGAAAGGCGAATATTCTGCCGATAAAAAATAATTTTTGGTATCAGAAATAAGAGATTTCAGCTTTTCCAAATTTTGGAAAACTGAAATCTCAATTCTGATTTTTATATAACCCTTCTGAAAAATGAAAAAAAGACACGAGCAAAAATTGGTGATTCTAAGTATGGTGCTTTTTGTATTGTTCAATGCACCTATTTTGCTTTTGTTTAATCAGGTTAAAGCCTATTTTGGGCTTCCGTTTATTTACATTTACATTTTCGGAATCTGGCTCGCTTCAAGTATCATTTCTTTTGTAATATTTAAAAAATTTGATGAATAATTTACAGTTATTTGCCATTATCATGCTTTATTTAGCACTTTTGTTCTTCATTGCTTACTGGGCAGAGAAGAAGAAGAGTAATTTTTGGGCGAATAATCCTTACATTTATTCCCTTTCATTAGCGGTATATTGCACCGCTTGGACATATTACGGAAGCATCGGCGTTGCTGCTAATCAAGGTTTAGAATATCTGGCAATTTACATTGGTCCTATTATTATTATTCCCGCTTGGATTGTCATCAATAATAAAATCATTAGAATTTCTAGAGTCAATAAAATCAGTTCAATTGCCGATTTTATTTCTTTGAGATACGGAAACAGTAGATCTTTTGGCGCACTGATTTCCATCGTTTGTATTCTCGCGATTATTCCATACATCGGAATCCAAATTAAAGCGATTTCTGATACTTTTCATCAGATTACCCATTCTGAAAATTCAGACAATGTTTTTACCGATACTGCAACGTATGTGGTGATTCTCATTGCTATTTTTTCATCTTATTACGGAACGAGGTATGTAGATGCTTCAGAAAAAAGATTGGGAATTATTTCTGCTGTAGCTGTAGAAAGTTTCTTAAAATTGATATTTTTTGTGGTTCTTGGGTTATTTGTAACGTATGGCGTTTTCAATGGTTTTGAAGACATCTATCAACAGGCTCAAAAATTTGAGGATTTTGCTGCTAAAAACACTTTTAATGGATTAGAAGGAAGCATTAATTTCGCAATTACGTCTCTCCTTTCTATGTCTGCCATTTTTCTATTGCCAAGACAATTCCACACCACAATTGTAGAAAACAGAAAGGAAAAACACTTGAAAACAGCCATTTGGTTGTTTCCGCTTTACCTTTTGATTTTTAATTTTTTTGTATTCCCAATTGCATGGGGCGGAAGAATTCTCTTTGAAGGTCAAAATGTAAATCCAGAGCTTTTCCCTATTCTTATTCCTCAAAAATTTGGAAATATATTGGTTTCTGTGATGGTATTTTTAGGTGGATTAAGTGCCAGTGTTTCTATGATTATCATTTCGAGTATTACGCTTTCTGTCATGCTTTCGAACAATGTCATTATTCCTTACGGTTGGATTGATACTTTCAAGAAAAATCCAGAAAATTTCAATACGAAGAATATTGTGAGCATCAGAAAAGTAAGCATTTTCATGTTGATTATTTCTGCGTTTTTATTTTACAAATACCTCATCATCAAATCCAGTTTATTCTCAGTAGGATTGGTTTCATTTGTACTCATTGCACAATTGGCGCCTTCGTTTTTTGGAGCTATCTTTTGGAGAAGAGGCAGTTATTACGGTGCTGTAACAGGAATTATCGCGGGAGTTATTATTTGTTATGTGAATTTAATTATTCCACAATATATCCAGACCATTCATCCAGAGTTTTCTCTAGAAAATTATAGAATTCTTGAATTTTTTAAAATACCCTATTTATCTACCATTGCACAAGTTTTTTTCTGGAGCATTTTAGTCAATTCTTTCCTTTTTGCAGTGATTTCAGTAAGTGTAAAAGGCAATTACAGAGAGCGAAATTTTGCGGAAATTTATATTGATATAGACCAATACATTCAAAATCACGAAGGCGCATACATCTGGAAAGGAAAAGCGAATATTTCTGATATTGAAAAAATTCTGGTAAGATTTTTAGGTGAGAAAAAGACCAAACAAGCGCTGAAAATCTTTAACACAAAATATAATATTACTGATGAAACCGATACCGCAGACTCGCGTTTGATTAAGTTTTCAGAAAACCTTTTATCAGGAAGAATCGGTACTGCTTCTGCCAAAATTTTGGTGGAAGGCGTCACCAAAGAAGATAAAATTTCTTTGCCAGAAGTGCTCAATATTTTAGAAGAATCTAAAGAAAACATCACCCTCAATAGAAAACTCACCGAACAGTCTAAACAACTCAGAAGACTTTCGGAAGATTTACAAGTTGCCAACACCAATTTGATTGAAAAAGACAAACAAAAAGATGATTTCCTAGATTCTGTTGCCCACGAACTCAGAACGCCAATCACCGCAATTAGAGCTGCCAGCGAAATTCTGTTAGACGATGACGAAATCCCTACCGAAATCAAAAAAGAGTTCTTAGGAAACATCATTTCTGAGTCTGACCGATTGAACGAAATCATCAATGATATTCTGTATTTAGACAAGTTAGAATCAGGAATTATTCAACTTAATATTCAGAAAAACAATATTGTAGAGACTTATCACAAAGCGTTGAAACCTATTCAGCATTTGATTCAACAGAAAAATATTCACCATTCTGAAATTGATTTATTAAACCAAAAGGAATACGAATATGATGAAGCCAGAATGATTCAAGTTTTTCAGAATATTTTAGGAAATGCCTACAAATTCACGGATGAAAGTGGCATGATTCAGACTAAATTTATAGAAAAAGATGGTCAACTGAACATCAGCATTTTCAACACGGGTAAAAAAATTCCTGAAGAAGATATAGAAATGATTTTCGATAAGTTTTATCAATCCAAAAATCAAAACATTAGAAAACCCATAGGAACAGGATTAGGATTAGCCATTTGCAAAAAAATTATAGAAGCGCACAAAGGCGAAATCTCCGCAGAAAATAAAGAAATTGGAGTGGTTTTTAACATTATCTTGAGATTTGAGACATGAGATTTGAGATACTAGATATAAGAATATCAATTATAAAAACATAAAATAACCATGCATCAATTTGAAAAATTAATTTTTTGGCAAAAATCAATTCAACTCGCAAAAAATATATATTTAGCATGTACAGAGATACCCCATGAAGAAAAATTTGGATTAATTTCTCAAATAAAAAGAGCTGCCATTTCTATTCCTTCGAATATTGCAGAAGGCGCTGGTAGAAATAGCAATACCGAGTTCAATCATTTTTTAGGAATCGCAAATGGTTCTTCTTTTGAACTCCAAACACAACTTATTTTAATTAAAGAACTAGAATTAATAAAAGAAGAAAAAGTAAACATTTTATTATCAGAATTAAATGAAATTCAAAAAATGATTTACACTTTTAAAATAAATTTAAAAATCTAAAATCTGATGTCTAACATCTGAAATCTAAAATAAAAATGAAAAAGATACTTATAGCAGACGACGAACACAAAATCATCATGACCTTAGAATACACCTTCCGAAAAGCAGGTTATGAAGTCTTCATCGCAAGAGATGGCTCGGAAGTTTTAGAATTATTAAAGGAGGAAACACCAGATATTATTTTACTCGATATCATGATGCCCAATGTAGATGGTTACACCACGTTGCAAGAAATAAAAAAACAAGAAAAACTCAATCAATGTAAAGTCATTTTCTTATCTGCAAAAACCAATCCTGCAGACATAGAAAAAGGATTGAGTCTGGGAGCTGATGCTTATGTTACCAAGCCTTACTCTATCAAGAAACTGGTTCAGCAAGTTGAAGAATTGTTAGCTTAAAATTTAAAAAAATCTACAAAATATTAATTGTTTCAGTGTAAAATCTGAAATCCAAATCCAAAAAAATCTAAAATTATGAAAGCGCATGAAATGTTCTTGAACAGTATTGAAAACAAGGAACAATTTTGGGCAGAACAAGCCGACCAAATTCATTGGTTCAAAAAACCTCAAAAGATTCTTTCTCAAGGAGAAAACAACTATCCTGTATGGTTTGCAGATGGAGAGTTGAACGCATGTTATCTCGCCATAGACAAGCACATAGAAGATGGTTATGGTGACCAAGTTGCCTACATTTACGACTCACCTGTTACTGACACTAAACAGAAAATTACTTTTAACGAATTAAAAGAAAATGTTTCAAAATTCGCGGGAGGTTTACAATCGTTAGGATTAAAAAAAGGTGATAATGCCATTATTTACATGCCTATGATTCCTCAAGCAGCTTATGCTATGCTCGCTTGTGCTAGATTAGGAGTCACTCATTCTGTAGTTTTTGGAGGTTTTGCGCCACATGAATTAGCCATTAGAATAGATGATTGTAATCCAAAAGCAATTATTACTGCAAGCGCTGGTGTAGAAGTAAAAAAGAGAATTCCTTATTTGCCTTTCGTGAAAGAAGCTTATGAAATGGCTGCTCATAAGCCTGAACATATTGTGGTTTTTGACCGTCAACTTTGGGGAAATAAAGTAGATTGGGAAAACGAACCTCAACTGACCAATTTTCAAGAATTGTTAGAAAAATCAGAACCTGCAGATTGTGTACCCGTAAAATCTACGCACCCACTTTATATTCTTTATACCTCAGGAACTACAGGAAAACCGAAAGGTGTAGTTCGTGATACAGGTGGTTATGCTACCGCACTTAAATTTTCCATTGAAAAAATTTATGGTGCAAAACCCGGCGAAGTTTTCTGGGCTGCTTCAGATATTGGTTGGGTAGTAGGTCATAGTTACATTATTTACGGACCGCTCATTAATAGAAATACCTCTATTATTTTCGAAGGAAAACCGATTATGACGCCAGATGCAGGAACTACTTGGAGAATTCTTTCTGAACATAAAGTTTCTGTGATGTTTACCGCTCCTACTGCTATTAGAGCGATTAAAAAAGAAGATCCAGATGGTGAATTCATCAAAAAATATGATTTATCCCATTTCAGAACCCAGTTTTTAGCGGGTGAAAGATGCGATGTAGCCACATTAGACTGGTACGAAGAAAAAGTAGGCATTACTCCTATTGACCATTGGTGGCAAACAGAATCTGGTTGGCCTATGTTATCACTGATGCGAGGCGTAGAAGACGATAGCGTAAAACGTGCTTCCGCTGGAAAACCAATCCCTGGCTATGATATTAAAATTTTTGACGAAGAAGGTTACGAACTAGAAGCCCATCATGAAGGTTATTTGGTGATAAAACTACCGCTTCCTCCAGGAGCTTTAATGGGAATTTGGGGAGATTACGAAAGATTCCACTATGGTTATTTGGCAAAATTCCCGGGATATTATTTTTCTGGAGATGGCGCCATCAGAGATGAAGACGGATATATTTTTATTACTGGAAGAGTAGATGACATCATTAATGTAGCAGGACACCGACTTTCTACTGCAGAAATGGAAGAAGCTGTTTCTGGGCACAAAGATGTTGCAGAATGCTGTGTAGTAGGAATAGAAGACGATTTAAAAGGT
The DNA here is from genome assembly GCA_002422665.1 of Flavobacteriales bacterium UBA6196. Taxonomy (GTDB): domain Bacteria; phylum Bacteroidota; class Bacteroidia; order Flavobacteriales; family Weeksellaceae; genus Cloacibacterium; species Cloacibacterium caeni_C. The sequence continues at coordinate 18,597 of DITA01000032.1, read as the reverse complement.
CAAATTCCTTTCGGATTGGTGGTTTTAAAATCTGGAACTCAAATTTCTGAAACCGAAGTTGAAAAAGAAGTCGTAGCATTGGTTAGAGAAAAAATTGGAGCAGTTGCCGCATTAAGAAACATTGTCGTCGTAAAACGACTCCCAAAAACCCGAAGTGGAAAAATTTTGAGAAAGCTCATCAGAACTATGTTAGACGGAAAAGAATTCCAAATTCCCTCTACTATAGATGATGAAGCAATCATTGGTGAACTTCAAGAAAAATTCGAAGTATATAGAAAATAAAGATACTTTCCTTACAAAAGGATTATAAAAAATTAAAATTTGATATGAAAAATTATGTAATTCACGATTTGCCTGATTATTTCAAGCAGTACAAAAAATCAATCAAGAATCCTAAGAAATTCTGGGACAAAATTGCAGATGAAAACTTTGTTTGGTATCAACGCTGGAACAAAGTGGTGAAATTTGACATGGAAGAAGCCAAAATCGAATGGTTTAAAGGTGCAAAACTCAATATTACCAAAAACTGTTTAGACCGACATTTAGCAGAAAGAGGTGATAAAACCGCGATTATCTGGGAATCTAACGATCCAAATGAAGAAGCACAATATATTTCTTATCGAGAACTTCACGAGAGAGTTTGCAAAATGGCGAATGTTCTTACAGAATTGGGTGTAAAAAAAGGCGACAGAGTTTGTATTTATTTGCCGATGATTCCAGAATTGGCTGTTACCATGTTAGCTTGTGCTAAAATGGGTGCTGTACATTCTGTTATTTTCGCTGGATTTTCTGCTTCTGCGGTAACTTCTAGAGTGAATGACTGCGAAGCCAAAATGATTATTACTTCAGACGGCAGTTACAGAGGAAACAAAGCCATTGATCTAAAAGGAATCATCGATGAAGCCGTAGAAAAAACACCTTCAGTAGAAAAAGTATTGGTGGTAAAAAGAACCAACACCGAAGTAAAAATGAAAGAAGGAAGAGATGTTTGGTTAGATGATTATTATCCAAAAGCTTCTGCTGATTTCGTTACCAAAATCATGGATGCAGAAGATCCATTATTCATTCTTTACACTTCTGGTTCTACAGGTAAACCAAAAGGAATGTTGCACACTACTGCTGGTTACATGGTTTACACCGGTTATACTTTTAAAAATGTTTTCAATTATAAAGAAAATGATATTTACTGGTGTACTGCAGATATTGGTTGGATTACAGGTCACTCTTACATTCTTTACGGACCTCTAACTAACGGAGCAACTACGGTTATTTTTGAAGGCGTTCCTACTTATCCAGAGCCAGACCGTTTCTGGGCTGTGATTGAAAAACACAAAGTAACGCAATTTTACACTGCTCCAACTGCGATTCGTTCTTTAGCTAAAGAATCTTCTTCTTGGGTTGAAAAACATGATTTATCAAGTCTTAGAGTGATTGGGTCAGTAGGTGAACCGATTAATGACGAAGCTTGGCACTGGTATAATGACCATGTTGGTAAGAAAAAATGCCCAATTGTAGATACTTGGTGGCAAACCGAAACAGGCGGAATTATGATTTCTCCGCTTCCTTTTGTTACGCCAACTAAGCCAACTTACGCTACCCTTCCACTTCCGGGAATCCAACCGGTTCTAATGGATGAAAAACGCAACGAAATCACAGGAAATCAAGTAGATGGAAATCTTTGTATCCGTTTTCCTTGGCCTGGAATTGCCAGAACAATTTGGGGCGACCATCAAAGATACAAAGAAACCTATTTTACCGCTTTCCCTGGGAAATATTTCACAGGTGATGGCGCATTAAGAGACGAAACAGGGTATTATAGAATTACGGGTCGTGTAGATGATGTGATTATCGTTTCTGGACATAATTTAGGAACTGCACCTATTGAAGACAGCATTAACTTACACCCAGCTGTTGCAGAATCTGCAATTGTAGGTTTTCCTCATGATATTAAAGGAAATGCATTGTACGGATTTGTCATTCTAAAAGAAACTGGTGAAAGCAGAGACAAAGACCACTTGAGAAAAGAAATCAACATGCTGATTTCTGATACCATCGGTCCAATCGCTAAACTAGATAAAATACAGTTTGTTTCTGGCTTGCCAAAAACACGTTCTGGAAAAATTATGCGTAGAATTTTAAGAAAAATTGCCGAAGGAGACTTCAGCAACTTTGGAGATATTTCTACCCTACTCAATCCAGAAATTGTAGACGAAATAAAAGATGGAAGGATCAACTAATGATTATTGTTAATTTTTGGTCACACGAAAACCTCTCATTTTTGGGAGGTTTTTTGTATTTTTATTTATTGAAAAAGTCAGCAAAATATTGCTGACTTTCTTTTTTATTTTTTTCTAAATATTAGTTGTATCCAGGGTTTTGAACCAGTTTTTTATTCACCTGGATTTCTCTTAAAGGAATAGGAAAAACCAATTCATCGCTATTCCAGCTTAAGGAACCTACGTTTCCTTTAGTACGTTTAACATCATGTATTAAGAAGCCTTCAAATGCAAGTTCTCTTCTTCTTTCTGTCAAAATATCATCTACTGTAACTGATACTAATTCTGATGCATGAGCTCTTCTTCTTATTGTATTAACATCATCTAAAGGAGTTGCTCCTAAAGAAGTATTCAGTCTGAAATTTGACTCTGCTCTAATCAAATACATTTCCGCTAATCTAATTACATGAATATTACCATATTGATTGGTGTATTTACTTGTAAGAACATCATCATAGTAATTATAGTAATAGAAAGATCCTCTAACATCATCTGCCTCGAATAAATTTAAATAATCTTCAGTAAGAGAAATATCTCCTCCTCTTCCACCTTGTGGTTCATCTGCATAAAAAGTAATTAAATCATTTTCTCCTGACTGAGATGTTACTTGCATTGCGAACAGATCCTCACTTACGTTTTCTGAAGTATTGAAAGCATCTTTATAATTTGTCATTAATGACTTACCACTGTTTTCAATTACATCATTTGCTATATTTCTGGCATTGGTATAGTCTTGTTTTTGAAGATAAACTCTTGACAAAAGTGCTTTTGCAGAGTAAGCATCTGCATAAAAAGAATTCTCTGCAGGCAAATTAGCTATTGATTCATTTAGATCTTTAATTACTTGAGAGTAAACTTCCTCTACTGTATTTCGAGCAACAGATAAATCTCCATTAAAATCTGTAACAGTTTTAAGAACAATAGGAACCCCTAATTGTGTATTATTTTTACCAGCTTCATATTGTTTACCAAAGAATCTTACTAATTCAAAATAGTTTAATGCTCTTAAGAATTTTGCTTCACCTTCAATTCTTTTTTTGTCATCTGCATCCTTTACTACGCTAAGATTTTCTAATATAACATTTGTAGCATTAATCACTTTATAAGCTCTACCCCAAGTATCTCTTACATAAACATTATCAGATATAATATTTTTTTCGTGAATATTTCCTAATTCTGCATAAGTTCCCCACCAATACAAGTAACTGTCATCTGCTAGAAGATCAGCATAAATTTGTAAATCTCCTCCGAAAAGGTCACCATCACCAGTGTTTGCATAAGCTCCAATTAGAATTTGCTGAATTCCTTCTGGAGTTGAAATTGCTGTTTCAGTACCAATTCCTTGTTCAGGATTTATGTCTAATTCTCTATCACAAGATGTCAACAGAAAAAGACTTGATATGGTTAAAATTAGATATTTTAAATTTTTCATTTGTTTAGTTTTAAAAATTAACATTAATACCAAAAGTTACCGTTTTAGCTGGTGGTGCTGAATAAAATGTAGAACCACCTCCGCCTCTATTTGTATCTGATCTTGCTTCTGGGTCGTAACCACTATATTTTGTAAAAGTGAGTACATTGATAGCAGACACATATAGTCTAAGCTTATTAACCCCAATTGATGAAGTCAAATTTTTATTAAAAGTGTAACCTAAGCTTAAATTTCTCAATCTAACAAAATCGTTCTTTTCTAAATATCTTGTAGATTCTTCTACTCCGTTTCCTTTTCCTAATCTTGCTTGTGGCACATTGGTAATATCACCAGGATTTTGCCAACGGTTCATCTGATCTACCGTTTGGTTATCATACCCATTACTTGCTGAAGTAGACATGAATTTACCTCCAGAATTGTATAAATTTCCTCCGAATTCTCCGTAGAATGTAAAAGAGAAATCAAAATTCTTGTATTCTACTGTGTTGGTTAAACCTGCTATCCAATCAGGAGTAGAGCTTCCTGCAATTATTCTTTGAGCTTCGCTGTAATCATTGGTTTTAGTTTTATCTAATGTACCATCTGGATTTAAAGTATTTTTATAAAACAATGCATCTCCATTATTTGGGTCTACTCCCGCATATTCTACTAAATAAAAAGAATCTAATCTTTCACCTACTCTTCTAATTACATTTCCAATAATTTGATCTCTATTATCATCTGGCAAAGCAGTAATTTCATTATTATTCTTTGCTACATTAAAATTGGTATCCCAAGTAAAATTATCTTTTTTAATATTTTGAGTATTGATTACCATTTCAAAACCAGTGTTTTTCATATCACCAATATTTCTATAGATATTAGAATATCCTGAAGTATATGGTATGTTTTGATAGAATAACAATCCGTTTGTTTTTTTGTTATAAAAATCAATTTCCCCAGAAACTCTATTATTGAAAACTCCAAAGTCTAATCCTATATCTGTTTGGCTTGATTTTTCCCAAGTAAGACTCGGGCTCTCTGGTTGCACTGGTTCAATGGCTGGTAATTGCTTATAAGATGCTGCATTCCATAAATCACGAGATGCAAAATTACCGATTTCGGCATTACCTGTTTTTCCCCAGCTTGCTCTTAATTTTAAGAGAGAAATTACATCAGATGAAGACAAGAAATCCTCTTTTGAAAGTACCCAACCTGCAGAAAATGCTGGAAAAACCCCATATCTATTTGCTTTACCAAATCTAGAAGAACCATCCTTACGAATAGAAGCTTTAAATAAATATTTTCCTTGATAATCATAATTTGCTCTGGCAAAGTATGAGAAAAATGAATATTCTGTAGCATTTCCTCCTCCCGCATTAATTTCTCCAGCACTATCAATATTTTGGAAATCATCAGAAGGAAACCTAATCCCCGTTACACTTCCGAATTCTCTTCTATTCTTATTAAGTTCTGTTCCTGCTATTGCACTGAAATTATGCGCTCCCAATTTTAAATTATAAGATAAGTAATTAGAAAAAATGATATTTTCTGTGTCTACCCAAGAATTAAACGCATAACCATCTGTTGACATAAATGGAGTCTTTTTCCCTCTATATTCTTTCTCTTTTTGATTATAATAATCATACCCAAAATCAGAATTAAAAGTTAAATTTTTCAAAATTTTATATTCCCCAAATAATTTACCTGTAACTCTTTTAATCAACGTATTATAGCTTGCATACTTATCTTCTAATAAAAAATTAGCGTAGGTAGTACCATCAAAGGGTTCTCCATCAACAAAAGCTGGGGAAATAGGAGCTAATGCAATGGCTTGCATAGGTGTAGTAAATTGGTTATCATTAGAAACTCTATCTATACTTGTTCTAGAAAAACCTAAATTTAATCCCAATTTTAATTTATCAGTTGGACTTGCACTAATATTTAATCTAGCTGTATTTCTGTCTAAATCATTTTTTCTAATAATACCTTGTGTATCGTTATTAGAAGCAGTAAACATATAATTATATTTATCATCACCACCCGAAACTGAGAAATCTGCATCTCTTACTGCTCCTTTTTTAAAGATATAATCTTGCCAATCTGTATCAATTACTCCGTTTTGCCAATCTGTATTATTAGAATACCTATTAAGCCTTGTAATTACTGAACTTTCTCGTCCTACATTTCTACCAGCTTCTAGAAATAATTCTACATATTGTTTTGCATTTAAAAACTGTACTTTATTAGTAGGTGCGCTAAAACCTTGAGATAAATTTAAGGTAAGTTTTGGTTTGCCTTTTCTACCTGTTTTAGTAGTGATCAAAACAACTCCATTACTACCTCTAGAACCATAAATAGCTGCTGAAGAAGCGTCTTTCAAAATTTCTATTGATTCTATCTCAGTAGCACTTAGAGTAACCAATGGGTTTACTGCTGCTCCGTTAGTAGACTCATCATTATTAATCATAGGAATTCCGTCTATCACATACAATGGACTTGTGCCTGCACTAATACTTGCCGAACCACGAACATTAATATTAAAACCTGATTCCAATTTACCATTCGTTTGGTTTACTCTAACCCCAGCTGCTTTACCTACCATTGCATTTTGAAAATTGGCATTAGGAATTTCTTTTAATGATTCAGAGCTAATTTTAGCTACATTATCGGTAAGTTTAGCTTTTGTAGATTTACCATAACCTACTACTATTACTTCATCTATTTTTCTTTCTTTGGTAATGGTGTCTGACTTTTGACCATACACCCCAACTCCAATGAAAAATAATGACGCAACAGATAATTTAAGCACATTTTTTCTCATATCAAATTAATTTTTATCAACATTAGTAATAATTTTATTATTTAACAAATTTTAACATAAAAAATTTGCAAATTATTTCTTTTCAACAATTAAAATATTGTTTTTACTTAACTTTAACCATCAAAATGTAAATTCATCCCCATTTAAATAAATATCTAGAGTTATACCTCTAGAACCTAACTTTTCGGTGTAAGAACTTTTAGAATTCTTAGGATTTTTAAAGACTATCACTTGAGCCCTCCCTACAACCTCGGCTTTATTATTATTTTTAACCAAAATCGCTGTCCCTTCATCAATTCCTATCCCTTGATAACCTGGGTTTTCTATGATTAAAGAAAGGAGTCTGTTATACCTACTGCGCACCACAAAATGCTGGTCTATAACAGCAGACTTAATAAATCCCATCCCTGAAGAAGTTTCTACGTTTTGAGACTCAATATTATCAAAAGTATTTTCGTAATCCTTATATTTCAGTTGATTCCCTGTAATCATTACCTCACTCATAATAGCTGCTCCTGCACTTGTACCAGCAATCATATTGCCCTTTTCGTAAGATTCTTTCAAGATATTTTTCACTTCTGGATAAGTATTAATTATATCCATAAAAATTACCTGATCTCCACCTCCCACATAAATTAATTTAGCTTTTTTCAAGGAATCTAACTTAGATGAAGGCAATTTTTCGCCTTTTTTGAAAGCATAATTTACAGCCTTCAAATTTCTTTTTTCAAATTGTTGTTTTGCGTAATAAAAAGAAGAATCCTGCTCTGAACTAGCTTGAGGGAAAATAGCCACCGCATCACTAGGATTCAAGCCTGCCTCTTTTACCATTCTATCTACTAAAAAATCTGGTCGGGAACCACCTCCAATGATAAAAAGTTTACCCTTATTGTTTTGCGAAAAACTGAAATTAAAAAGGGAAACAGTTACAACTAATAAAAATTTTTTCATTTTATCTTATTTATAAATTTCAATAGTAATTTCGCCATCTTCTGTTACCATACCTCTATACATCCCCTCGGTATTGAAAGTCATTGCCACGTTTCCATTTTTATCTAAAGCAATCATTCCGCCGTCTCCTCCTAATTTTTCTATTTCTAGCATTACTTCTTCAGTAGCAGTTTTTACATCTTTATTTTGATATTCGTATTTTGCAGCAACTGTTCTAGCGGCAGATGTTCTTATATAAAATTCTCCCCATCCTGTTCCAGAAATTCCTATATTTTCGTCTGCATAAGTTCCCGCACCAATAATAGGTGCATCTCCCACTCTCCCATATTTTTTATTAGTCATTCCTCCTGTAGAAGTTCCCGCTGCAATATTCCCTTCTTTATCTAGAGCCACACATCCTACTGTACCAAATTTTCTATCTACCCAATAATAGCTTGGATAATGATGATTATTCATTGCATTAGGTTGATTAGCTTTCAACTCTGCTTTTTTCACTTTCTGAAGTGCATCCCATCTGTGTTGAGTCCAAAAATATTTGGGGTTTACAATCTCTAGTCCTTGATTTTTTGAAAATTGCTCCGCTCCTTTTCCTATCATCATTACATGTTCAGACTTTTGCATAACTGCCAAAGCTGCTTTTATAGGATTTTTAACTACAGTAAGACCAGCTACCGCTCCAGCAGATTTATCTTTTCCATACATTACAGAAGCATCCAACTCATTTCTGCCATCACTGGTAAAAACAGCACCTTTGCCTGCATTAAAAAGCGGACTATCTTCCATTACTACTATTGCTGCTTCTACAGCTTCTAGAGAGGACTTTCCTTCTTTTATGTTTTCGTAAGACTTTGTGAGCGCTTCTTTCAATTTATCTCTGTATTTTTGCTCTAATTCTGGTGACATTTCTTTTTTAAGGATGGTACCAGCTCCTCCATGTATTACCACCACATATTTTTTTTGACCATAAAAAAACATTGAAATACTAACTAAAAATAACAGTAAAATTTTCTTCATTTTTATCATTAACTTAAAATAGATGCTAAAAATATAAAAAAAAACGAAATTTAAAATCATATAGTCAAAATAAAATAATATTTCTAATAAAATCATAAAAATCATTAATCAGTAATTATTATTTATCCACAAAAGGGATTATTTATCTAAAAAAAACACAAAAAAACTTTAAAAAAATCAGAAAAAAATAATTTAACTTCACTAATTAAATCAATATTTAAAATTACAAAACTTATATTCTGTATTTTTGCATTTTTAAATTATTAAATCAAATAATGAAAATCGCTTTCCTCGGACCACAAGCTAGTTTTACACAGCTTGCTACTTCACAAATTTTTCCCAATGAAGAACTCTTGCCACAGTCTAATATTTTAGATTGTTTCAAGGCGGTTCAAGATGATTGGGTAGAAAAAGCCGTTGTTCCCCTCGAAAATTCTATCGAAGGAACTGTTTCTATGACGCTTGATTATCTTTATGATTTTGACGGAATTTTTGTAGAAACAGAAGTAGTGATGCCCATTTCGCATCAACTGATGATTCATCCAGATAATACCGAAATTGAGAAAATTTATTCTCATCCTCAAGCTCTAGCGCAATGTTATCATTTTTTGGATAAAGAATACAAAGATGTGATTAAGCAAGAATTCGGTTCTACTGCTGCTGCTGCAAAAAGAGTGGCCGAAAATCCTGAAAAAAAATATGCTGCGATTGCCAATTCTTATGCCGCAAAATTATACGGACTGAAAATCATTCACCAGAATATTCAAGATATTGAACAAAATCACACCAAGTTTATTGTGATTTCTAAAAAAGGAGAAAGATTGAACCTTCCCAAAAATAAAATCACCGAAAAAACCTCTCTTATCATTACTTTGCCAGAAGATCATGCAGGAGGTTTGCATCAAGTTCTCTCTGTTTTTGCATGGCGAAAAATGAATTTAACCAAAATTGAAAGCCGAACCCTAAAAACTGGATTAGGAAATTACTTTTTCTTCATTAATGTAGCGAATGAATGGCATCCTGTCTTGTCTAATAACGCATTAGAAGAACTGAAATCTCTCGGTACAGAAGTGAAATTTCTAGGTCACTATAACGAATATTTATTAGGAAGTTAAACTATTGATTTTTAGTATATTAAATTTATAAATTATAGAAATTTTCAATCTAAATTTATCTAAAAACACTTTCTAAAATCTTTTAATCGCTGTAATTTTGTTTTGAAAATTCAGCGATTTTTTATTGCTGTTTCATCACGGAAGTTTAACCTTAAAACTTAAAAAAATGTCAACTTTAATGAAAAGAAATCCAATGACAGGGTTAAATAGTTTCTTTGATGATTTTTTTACCAAAGATTTATTTAACTGGAATGAAAAAAACCTTACAGAAATGGGATTTACCATGCCTTCTGTAAACGTGAAAGAAACCGAAACCAATTACGAAATTGAAATGGCGGTTCCAGGATTGAAAAAAGAAGATTTTAAAATTAACATCGACCGAAACATTCTTACCATTTCTTCGGAATCTCAAACCGAAAACGAAGAAAAAGATGAGAAGAAAAACTACACCAGAAGAGAATTTAATTATCAATCATTCACCCGTTCATTTACCATGCCTTCTGATATTGTAGATGTAGAACACATCGAAGCAAAATATGACAACGGCATTCTGAAATTGGCGGTTCCGAAAAGAGAAAACGCTAAAAAAGAAGTGAAAACCATAGAGATTAAATAACAAATGAAAACGGTGAGAAAATTTCTCACCGTTTTTTTATTCTTCTAGAAGTTTCTGAATATCTTCTATTAATAATTTTCTATCTGGCTGGAATTTGCCTTTTAAACTCGCATTTTTTCCTTCTCGATCATCATAATTAAGCCCCGAATAATAAAGAATCGGCATGCCATCTTTTCCAAATCTGCATCTCACATTGCCTTCTTTATCCACCAGAGCCAGCATTCCGCTGTGATTAAGACTTTCTGACTGGTCATCTTTGTCGCCTACATAAATATCAAATTCATTGGCTAAATCACCGATGTAATCTCTATTTCCTGTCAAAAAATGCCAATTGGGATTGGTAACGCCTAGTTTTTTGGCATGTGCTTTTAAAAATTCTGGCGTGTCATTTTTTGGATCTATAGAAATGGAAATAATTCCAAAATCTTTACTATTAATCGCTTTATCTACAAATTTCAAGTTGTTATTCATAATCGGACAAATTGTAGGACATCTCGCGTAGAAAAACTCTACTACATAGACTTTTCCCAGCATATCTGTATTTGAGATTCTGCGATTATTTTGGTCGATTAATTCAAAATTTGGAGCCTTCATTACCGTATGAAGACTTTTCTTGAAAAAGTAATTTCCTGCGACAAATGCCAGAACAATAGCCACTAAAGCTATCATTTGATATACCAGCATTTTATTCATTCCAAAACCAGACGTTTTTTTAGGTTTCGTCATGTTCAGAAATTATTTTGCGTATTTTTTAGGATTTTTTTTGAATTCTTCTTTGCAAAGTTTATTGCAGAAACCATAGGTTTTTCCTTTATAAACGGCAGTATCTTTTAAAAACTGAGCCGTTTTCATTCCACAAATTGGGTCTTCTTCGTTCACAACTTTTACATCTAGTTTTTGGGTCGTTTTTTTATGGTCGTGAACTTTTTTAGTTTCTGGAGTTTGTTGACAAGAAGATAATATAGAAATTGCTACAAAAGCAATGGTTAATGTATATTTCATTTTTTGATTTTTTTAAAGTTAAAATTAATTGAATAAAAGTACGAAAATTAATTTCAAACTAAAGGTGGATGAAAAAACTCAGGGTAAAAATCTTGAAAAGTAAAATTAAAGTGATGGACAAAAACTTTCGTTTTTGAAAAATTCTGATGTACTTGTTCTTGTATCGCTAAACTTTCCGTAGGAAGAAATAATTGTAAAAATTCCACTTTCTGAATTTTAGTCGATTGATTTTCAGAAGATTTTGCCATTTCGTGTTTCATGTAGCATTTTCCGTTGCATCGTAAATCAGGCTCAGATTGGTTTTCGCAGAGCTGAGTAGAAATGTAATCATAATTCACTGCATAATCTAATAATGGCAGCACAGAACGCACTGACATCACCAGAAATAAAAATATGGCAATTACAATTCTCATTTTTTAAAGAATGACAAATTTAAGGAATTTTAAATATAACTCTTTGTGATTTTTGTAACTTTGAAGTTCTACACACATAGCGTTCCTACGGAACGCTTTTCTTGTTGGTCATTATTTCTACACACATAGCGTTCCTACGGAACGCTTCATAGAAATCCAATCTTCCATCATCTAGCTTCCAACATCCTTACTAAGAATATTTTCCCTTCCATTTTCTCTGCAATTCTTCGCGGATTTTTCTTTCCGTGGCATTTTCGCCAGGAACATAGAATTGAGTTCCTGAAATTTCATCGGGTAAGAATTCTTGGTTTACAAAATTTCCTTCGTAAGAATGTGCATATTGATATTCTTTGCCATAATCTAAGTCTTTCATCAGTTTTGTAGGTGCATTTCTCAGATGCAACGGAACTGGCAAATTCCCGGTTTGTTTTACAACAGCAAGAGCAACATCAATCGCTTTATAAGTAGAGTTAGATTTCGGTGAACAAGCCAAATAAACGGCTGTTTCGCTCAAAATAATTCTAGATTCTGGATTTCCAATGACATTCACCGCTTGAAAGCAATTATTGGCAACCGTCAAAGCATTTGGATTCGCCAAACCAATATCTTCAGCTGCTAAAATGAGCATTCTGCGTGCTATAAATTTCACATCTTCGCCACCCGCAATCATTCTGGCAAGCCAATACACCGCTCCATTTGGGTCAGAACCACGCATAGATTTGATAAACGCCGAAATAATATCATAGTGCTGTTCCCCATTTTTATCATAAAGCGCCATCGTTTCTTGTAAAACCGAAAGCACATCTTCGTTGGTGATTTCTTTTTCTTTTACATTTTTGAATTGATTGAGAACCAATTCTATAGAATTAATGAGTTTTCGAGCATCGCCACCAGAATATTGAATCAGCGCTTCTTTTTCTTTGAGTGTAAAATGCGTTTGTTCTTCTTCATTGTATCTGGAAAGGGCTATTTCTGCGAGTTCTTCTAATTTTTCAAAACTTAGAGACTTCAAAACATACACTTGTGAACGAGAAAGCAACGCCGAAACCACTTCGAAACTAGGATTTTCTGTAGTAGCTCCAATTAATACAATCCAACCTTTTTCTACCGCATGAAGTAATGAATCTTGTTGAGATTTGTTAAACCGGTGAATCTCGTCTATGAACAAAATCGGTGATTTCCCTGTGAAAAGATTCTGTTTTATAGCATCTTCTATCACCTCTCTCACTTCTTTTACTCCAGAAGAAACCGCCGAAAGTTTGAAAAATTTTCTTCCAGAAGTAGAAGATATAATTTCTGCCAAAGTAGTCTTTCCAGTTCCGGGAGGTCCCCATAAAATTAGAGAATTGAGCGTGTCATTTTCTAGCATTTTACGGATGGTTCCGTTGTTTCCAGTAAGATGTTCTTGCCCTAAAACTTCGTCTAGTGTTTTAGGTCTGAGTTTTTCGGCTAAAGGTATATTTGGGTTCAATTTTTTTGGGTTTGAGATACAAATTTGAGAAAATTTTTAGGATTTTCTATTTGAATTTGATTTTAAATTCCGTTAAAGTATAAAATCTTTAAATTTTGGCTCAAGCCAAATGGAATTTTCTAAAAAAAGAAACGGGCTAAAGCCCGTTCCAATTGATATTTTTAAAATTCACGAATTTATTCTTTTTACTGTTTCTAAAATTTGAAACCTATTCTTTTTAAAAAATTGAAAAGAAGAAAAATGGTGAAAAATAGCCGTGATGCTGCCATTGTTTGAGCTCTTTTTTATGTTGGCATAAGCTTTGGAAAAAAAGCGAGTGGCTGCAGCACGAAGACAAGTGAAAAAATATAGAAAACGTGTGCTTCTAAAAATTTTAACCCATAATGTGAAAACCACCGTCTACATGACGAATTTCGCCTGTAATTCTAATGTCTTTTCTGAATAAATGTACGACTTCATGAGCTAAATCTTCGGGATTTGCATTTCCTAGAGGGCTGATTCTATTGGCTCTTTCTACATCTTCAATTTTTAGCGTAGCATTTCCTGCTTTACTTCCCATATATGGTGAAAAACGAACACAATTTGCTCTAATGCCGAAATCTCTACCTAATTCATAAGCCATTTCAATCGTCAATCTTTCTAATGCTGCTTTTGCAATACTCATATTGATATAAGGAAAGAATGAAACCTTCTCTGCTGCAATATAGCTTAAAGTAACTATAGAAGCTCCGTTTTGTAAAACTTTACTTTTCAATAATGCGTGAGAAAGGCTTATTAAAGAAAATGCAGACACCGTCATGGTATCATTAAATTCATCTGCTGTAACTTCTAGCATGGGTTTTACAGATTTCTGACGAATGGTTTTGTCCATAGCAATCGCATGAAGAAAACCATTGAGCTTAACATTCTTTTCATTTAGAAAATCTGTGAGAGCCTCTAAACTTTCTGGCAAGGTAATATCTAATGGAAAAGTTAGCACATTTTCTCCTAATAATTTTTTACAAGCATTTTCAAAATCATTGTAAGATTTATTAAGAAAACTTTCTGCTTTTTCTGAAAGATTTTTATGAAATGGAGTTACGCCAAGACCTGTACACACTACGTTTCCGTTATTTTTGATGATTTTTTTGGCAACGTACATGGCGAGTGAATTTTCGTCTGCGATTCCTGTAATTAAAAAGGTTTGATTAGTAAACATAATAAAATAGGAGGTTAGAAATAATTGATAAAATTTTAATACACGTCTGAAATTCTAGACCTTATATAAGGCTGCTCCCCAAGTCCAACCAGAACCTACGGCTGCAAAAAGTAAGGTATTTCCTTCTTTTATTTTTCCACTTTTATAGGTTTCGTCTAAAACTATTGGGATGGTTCCCCCAGAAGTATTGGCATATTTATCCATATTGGTCATTACTTTTTCAAACGGAATATTTACTTCTTCTGCTACTTTTTGTAAAATTCTAACGCTTGGCTGATGAGGAATCACCCAGTCAATATCATTTGCCGTTAAGTTATTATCTGCTAAAACTTCGTGAATTACTTCTGGCAATACTTTAGTCGCTGTATTAAAAACTTCTTTGCCATTCATCTGGAAATAGTGAAGTCCTTGTTTTATGGTTTCTTCACTTGCCGGAATTTCACAACCACCAGCTGGAATATTAAAATGATATTTTCCTGTACCATCTGCATGAAGTTTAAAATCTATAAACCCTTTGTCTTCAGTAGTTGCAGATAATAACACCGCTCCTGCTCCATCTCCAAAAAACACAGAATCTTTACGCGACCAATCTGTAATGCTCGAAAAAACATCAGCTCCTATCACCAAAACATTTTTATACATTCCGGTTTGTATAAATTGGCTACCAATAGCTAAACCATAAATTCCGCCCGAACAAACTGCCGAAATATCAAAAGCGACAGCATGAGGTGCATTTATTTTTTCTTGTACGAAACAAGCCGTAGAAGGCGCTTGTCTGTCTGGTGTAGAAGTAGCTACGATAATGAGGTTCACCTCTTCAGCCGTAATTCCTGCATCTTCTAATGCAATTAATGCTGCTTTAGAAGCCAAATCGCTGGTTACTTCACCTTCTACAATCCTGCGTTCTTTAATTCCTAAATTTTTAAAAATCCATTCATCATTAGAACCTACTGCTTCAAAAAAATCATTTTTTATCACTTTTGGCGGAGTATAAGAACCCGTCCCTTTGATATACGCTCTCTTCATAATCTTATTATTTTACTAACAAATGTCATGATAAAAACTGTAAATAAAAAATATTAAGGCATTTTTTTATCATTTTAAAAATTAATAAGACAAATTTTTATAAAATTCACTGCTAATATTCTAAATTGAAATAAATAATTTAAAAATCAAGTTTCAGGAAAACTTAAAAAAAACTTACATTTGTAGTTTATACCTCATGCTGAATAAAATTCTCATATTTCCGCTCATTGTATTGATAAAAATTTATCAATATGGAATTTCTCCATGGTTGGGAAAAAATTGTAGATATGAACCTACTTGTTCGCATTATACGGTGGAAGCATTAAAAGTTCACGGACTTTTTAAAGGAATTTATCTCAGTGCAAAGAGAATTTCTAGCTGTCATCCTTGGGGTGGAAGCGGTTACGATCCTGTTCCGCCCAAAAAAGAGCATGAACATTAATAAAAATACTAACAAATCAATAAAAATATATGAATTTAGCTACGCTATTATATTTCACTTGGGATCCTTCTAAAGGAATAGAAATTGGGACTTTTACCTTACACTATTACAGTTTAATGTTTGTTTTAGCATTCGGAATTGGCTACTATTTATTTGTAAAAATGTTCAAAATAGACCACGAAAGCGAAAAAAGTTTAGACACCATTTTCACTTGGACTTTAATCGGAACGATTCTCGGCGCGAGATTAGGTCACGTTATTTTCTATCAACCCGAATTATTTAAACAAGATTTCTGGAGTGTTTTCTTGCCTATTCAGACAGTTCCAGAATTTAAATTCACGGGATTTTCAGGACTTGCAAGTCACGGTGCGGCGATTGTTTTGGTAGTTTCTACCATTATTATTGCGATAAAAGTTTTGAAGAAAAATCCACTTTGGTTATTAGACAGATTAGCTATTACAGTGGCATTAGCTGGATTTTTTATCAGAATGGGAAATTTTTTCAACTCAGAAATCGTAGGAAAACCAGCACCAGATTCACCATTTGCTGTATTATTTCCTCAACAAAGTATGGAATACGGAGAAATTGTTCCACGTTATCCTACTCAATTGTTTGAGGCATTTTCTTATTTGGCATTATTTTTTGTAATGTGGGGAATTTATCTTTACACTAAGAAAAAATACAGTCAAGGTTGGCTTTTCGGGTTTTTCTTTGCTGTACTTTGGACCATCAGATTTTTAGTAGAATTCTTAAAAGAACCTCAAGGAGAAGAAAAAATCACCCTTGGAATTCTCAATACAGGTCAGGTTTTATCAATTCCATTGGTCATTATAGGATTAGCGGTAATGCTTTATTCTAAAAATTTCAAATACGAAGACAAATTCTAACATCATAAAAAGGGAAACAGTAAATTGTTTCCCTTTATTTTTGTAAATATTTAAAGACTTCGCCAATCTGCTGAATGACATCTGAAGCGAGCATTGCTTCTTTAGAATGTTTTTCTGCGGTGAAATCCGCAGCTTTCCCATGAAGCCAAACTCCAAATATTGCTGCATTTTCGGGCGAATAACCTTGTGCTAAAAATGAGGTAATAATTCCCAATAAAACGTCTCCACTTCCGCCTTTTGCCAAGCCAGAATTTCCTGTAATGTTATAAAATACGTTACCTTCAGGTGTGATGATTTGGGTGTGATGACCTTTGAGAACGATATAAATTTTCAATTCCTTTGCCTTTGATTTAGCTAATTCTAATCGTTCAAAAGAATCTTTGGATTCTCCAAAAAGTCTAGAAAACTCTTTAGGATGAGGCGTAATAATTGATTTTTTTGGAATTAAATTTAAATTTTCTGAATTTTTAGAAATCAAATTTAACGCATCTGCATCTAAAACCAATGGCTCATTATAATTTTTGAGAAAATGCATTAATTTTTCCTCAGTTTCGTAATCTGTTCCCAATCCAGGACCTATTCCATACGTGAAATCATTCTCTACCAAAAAATTTTTAATAAAGTCTTCTCCTCCGTATAAATACATTGCTTCTGGACAAGTGGTTTGCAGGATTTCATAACCGCATTTTGGCGACAAAACATAGGTTAAGCCGCTCCCAGAATACAAAGCTGATTTCGTGGCCAGAACCGCAGCTCCAATTTTCCCAAAACTTCCCGCTACAATGCATGTTTTGCCATAATTTCCTTTGTGAGAAATATCTTTTCTTTTTTTATAAATTTTTCTTACGATTTCTTCGTCTATAATATAATGCGGCGTTTCAGCATTTTCTATATATTTTTTACTGATTCCGATTTCTAAAATGTGAATTTTACCGCAATATTCGCCGATTTCTGGATGCAAAAATGATTGTTTACAAAACTGCAAAGACAAAGTTTCTTCTGCTTTGAAAACAACCGCATTTTCAGGAATATTTCCATCTGCCAAAACCCCTGAAGGAATATCAATCGCTATTTTATGAACATGAATTGGGTTGAGTTTTAGAATGATTTTGGCTATTTCACCTTCGATTTTTCTGTTCAATCCTGTACCGAACAAAGCATCAATAATGATGGAATCTTCATTAATGAAACTCTCATTAAAATCTATAAAATCTAGAATTCTGATTCCTAAAAACTCTTTTAATCTATGGTGATTGATTTCCGCATCTTTTGAAAAATCTTCCTTACTTTTATCAATGAATACATCTACATCAAAACCTTTTTGATAAAGTAATCTGGCCATTGCGAAACCATCTCCTCCATTATTTCCATGGCCACAAAAAATAAGAATATTTTGCGTTTTAAGATACTTATGGTGAATAAAATCTGTGCAAGCCATCGCTGCTTTTTCCATTAAATGAACAGAAGCAATGGGTTCATTTTTGATGGTAAATAAATCTCCATTTTTGATTTGAGCTGCTGAAAAAATTTTCATAACAGGGATTGTGTTTTACAAAGTTACAACAAAAAATAATCAATATAGAGACTGTTTTTAGCTAAATTTTTGAACAAATTTCAAAGAATGTTTAGATTAAATTTTTACATTTGTTAAAATATAAATTATAAAACTATGGGTTTAATAAAAGAATTTAGAGAATTTATTGCTAAAGGAAATGCAATGGATTTAGCAGTAGGAGTAATCATAGGTGCTGCCTTCGGAAAAATCGTTAGTTCATTGGTAGATGATGTCATCACACCTGCTTTACTAACACCAGCTCTAAAGGCTGCAAACTTAGAAAAAATCCAAGAATTAAAAACTGATGGTGGAATTTTATATGGTAATTTCCTTGCTGCTGTACTCAGCTTTTTGATCATTTCTTTTGTCATCTTTTTATTAATAAAAGTAATTAAT
>DITA01000143.1:3123-3501 GCA_002422665.1 Flavobacteriales bacterium UBA6196 | reverse complement strand
ACTTCAATCCTTTAGATCATTTTGAGAAAAAGGAAGCAAAAAAAATGGACCGAAACACTCAACTCGGTGTGGTGGCAGCTCGTGAAGCTGTTTCACATTCTAGAATTATCGAAGATCAAGTAGATAAAAACAGAGTGGGTGTAATCTGGGGCTCAGGAATTGGAGGTTTAGAAACTTTCGAAACCGAAGTTCTAGGCTGGGCAAAATCTGAAGGAATACCTAGATTTAATCCTTTCTTCATTCCAAAAATGATTGCGGATATTACTCCGGGTCATGTTTCTATGGAATACGGTTTTCATGGACCTAATTACACTACAGTTTCTGCGTGTGCATCTTCTACAAACGCGTTGATTGATGCAAAAATGCTTCTCCAATTAG
>DITA01000143.1:0-3031 GCA_002422665.1 Flavobacteriales bacterium UBA6196 | reverse complement strand
GTGTAACTCCAGATGAAGTAGACCATATCAATATGCATGGTACTTCTACTCCATTAGGAGACATTGCCGAATCTAATGCAATTGTTAAATTATTAGGCGAGCATGCATTTGATATTCAAATAAACTCTACTAAATCTATGACTGGTCACCTTCTTGGTGCAGCTGGTGTAATAGAAGCTATAGCAGCGTTAGGAACTATTTTACATGGTATTGTTCCTCCTACCATTAACCATTTTACTGATGACGAAAACATTGACAGCAGATTAGATTTTACATTTAACCACGCTGTAAAAAAAGATGTAAAAATTGCCATGAGTAATACCTTTGGTTTCGGAGGTCACAATGCTTGCGTTCTATTCAAGAAATTATAATGGGCTTAAAAAATTCATTACAAAAATTTCTACTTAAAAGACCTTTCAAAAAAAAGACTGAAAAAGAAAAGCTACTTTCTGCCAGAGTTAGTAAAATAATTGGGCAGAATGTAAAAAATCTTGATTACTATCATGAAGCTTTTTCTCTGAAAATTCCTAATAAAACTATAGGAGCTAAAAACTACGAAAGATTAGAATTTTTAGGAGATGCAGTCTTAGGAAGCATTATTTCTTGCTACCTATATAAAAATTATCCCGATGCCAATGAAGGATTTCTTACCCAAATGAAATCAAAAATTGTCAATCGAAAAAACCTTAACTCTCTAGGCGAAAAACTGAAGCTTACAGATTTTATTCAAAATGGTGGAAATGGTAATTTAGGTGAAAACATTTCGGGGAATCTCTTCGAAGCCTTTATTGGCGCGCTATATTTAGACACCAATTATGAAACTTGCGAAAAAATTGTTTTGGAAAAATTGTTTACAGATAAACATATCGAAAAACTAGAAAACAAAATCGTAAGTTACAAAGGATTATTGCTAGAATGGAGCCAAAAGAAAAAGGTGACGATAAAGTATGAAATCACCGAAGAAACTTTGCCCAATAAAAACCTTCTATTTAAGAGTTGTATCTACTTAAATAATGTAAAAATATCTTCTGCCACAGAAACTTCTAAGAAAAAAGCAGAAGAAAAAGCAGCACAAAGAGCGTTTTACTCCTTAAATAAAAAAGAAAACATTGTTGAAAAACAAAAAAATATTTCTTGACCTAGAAGATGATGAACCAATGGACATTGGTTTACTTAGATTGGCTAAAAAATTACCCGATCACGAAATATTTTTCGAAATTAACAAAATAAATCCCTTCCAATTCGTTAGAACAGACGACTTAAAAATAAAACAGTTTTGTTTTACAAAATTCGAAGGATATCACAAAGAAACTAAAAATTGCTATTCTATAGTATCTAACAAATCAGCACCTTTACGAAAAAAAACAGACAACGAACTCTTTGCACAGACTGAAGAAATCAAATTTCTGATGCCCAAAAATAAAGATGTAGACTACATTATTTATGCAAAGGATAGTTTTAAAGATTTTTCACTAATTTTGCTGCCAGAAAACATCATGTTTCAAATACAAGATTTTTCTTTACAACCCAATAGCGAACTATACAAGCTAATTAATTATTATGAATAAGAGAGCGAAAAAAACCAAAGTAATCGCAACATTAGGACCTGCTTCTTCTACGAAAGAAATCATGCTAGAACTGGTAAAAGCTGGAGCCGATGTTTTTAGAATAAATTTTTCTCATGCCGATTACGAACTGGTTAAGAGAAATGTAGACATTATTAGAGAAATCAATCAAGAATACGGTTATAACATCTCTATTTTAGGAGATTTACAAGGCCCTAAATTAAGAGTAGGCGTGGTAAAAGAAGGTTCTTTCCTTAATCCAGGAGACGTACTTACCTTTACCAATGAGCCTTGCGAAGGAGATTCTACCAAAGTATTCATGACGTATGAGAAATTCCCGCAAGACGTAAAAGTTGGCGAAAGAATCCTTATTGACGATGGGAAATTAGTTTTCGAAGTCATCGAAACCAATCAAAAAGATACGGTAAAAGCAAAAACGATTCAAGGTGGACCATTAAGCTCTAAAAAAGGAGTGAATTTACCAAACACCAATGTTTCTCTTCCTGCTTTGACAGAAAAAGATATCGAAGATGCTAAATTCATGATTGAAAATGAATTCGACTGGATTGCACTTTCATTCGTTCGTCATGCTCAAGATATTATTGATTTAAAGAAATTAATTGAAGCGCATTCTAATTTCAAAATTCCAATTATTGCAAAAATTGAAAAACCAGAAGGTGTAAAAAATATTGACGAAATTCTTCTAGAATGTGACGGATTAATGGTTGCACGTGGAGATTTAGGTGTAGAAGTTCCAATGGAAGAAGTTCCTGTCATTCAGAAAAAATTAGTAGATAAAGCCAGATATTACTCTAAACCAGTAATTATCGCTACACAAATGATGGAAACCATGATCAGTAGCCTTACTCCAACTAGAGCCGAGGTAAATGACGTAGCAAACAACGTGTTAGACGGTGCTGATGCAGTAATGCTTTCTGGTGAAACTTCTGTAGGAAAATATCCAGTAGATGTAGTTAAAAACATCACAAAGATCATTAAGAATATAGAATCTACCAATCTTTACGAAAAGAAAAATGATATTATAGAAAAAATAACTTGTGTAGACGATCGTTTCGTAACGGATATGGTCTGTCTTAACGCAGTTAAAATTGCAGAAACTACTGGTGCAGCAGCCATTATTACGCTTACTCACTCTGGCTATACTGCTTTCCAAATTTCTGCACACAGACCTACTTCTAGAATTATCGTTTTCAGTTCTAACAGAAGAGTTCTTACCATGCTGAACCTTTTATGGGGAGTAAGAGCGTTCTACTATGACATGAACAAATCTACAGACGAAACGGTAATCCAAGTAAACATGTTAACACACCATTACGGTTATGTAGAAAAAGGAGATTTCGTAGTAAATCTCAATGCAATGCCAGTTTATGAAGGTGGAAAAACCAATACACTCAGATTAACCACTATATAAAATGAAAGCTCCAAAATTTGGAGCTTTTTTATTT
>DITA01000019.1:0-12873 GCA_002422665.1 Flavobacteriales bacterium UBA6196 | reverse complement strand
GAAATACTAATCCAAATATGACTCAACCACCACAAAATTCTAATCCTTCAAGATTTAGAAGTGCTCCAAGACAAGAGCCAAGACAATACGAAGCTCCAAGACAAGAGCCTAGAAGAAATGATTGGGGAGGAAGTTCTAATTCTGGCGGAGGTTTCAGATCAGGTGGTAGCTCTAGCGGAAGCTCAAGTTCTGGCGGAGGTTTCAGATCAGGAGGTTTTAGATAAGAAATAATAAACTATAATTTTTTGAAAAAATGTTTAAAAAATCTTTAACAATATTAAGTATTGCATCTGCATTTTATCTTCAAGCGCAAGATGTTTCGATTATCAGAAATTCTGTAGATGTTTATTCTGCCAATCCATTAAGTGGCTCTGCTAAATTTAATGCAATGGCAGGTTCTATGGGAGCTTTAGGAGGAGATCTTTCTGCAATTAACACCAATCCTGCAAGTGTGGGAGTTTTCATCACAGGAAATATCAGTGGAACTTTAGCGGTTAATAATTCTAAAACCACATCTTCTTTTTCGAATGCTGCAAACTCATATAAATTAAACAATGCAGACTTAGGTCAATTAGGTGGAGTTGCCGTTTTTGAAACCAGTGGAAACACACCGTGGAAATTTGTAAATTTTGGAGTGAATTACACCAATCAAAATTTACAAGAATACATAGAAACACCAGCGAATTCTAGTTATAAATTTCAAGACAGCAATTTGGTAGATACCAATGGAAATCCTGTTACAGGAACTTTTACTTCTCTAGGTCATGCTTATGATAGAACGGGAAATCTTACCAATATGAACATCGCTTTTGGTGGGAATTATGATAATAAATTCTATGTGGGTGGTTCCCTTAATTTCAAAGGAGCTACGATTGAGCAATACGATTCTTCTAGACTCTCACTAGATGTAGACAATAATAACAGCTACGTTTTAAACAAACAAGGAACGCCTTATACTGAAGATTCTAATGGATTCTCGGTTTCTGCCGGTATTATTGGAAAACTTAATAATAATATACGATTAGGAGCGTCTATTGAATCACCAACTTGGTGGACTCAATACAGAACTTACAGCGAAGTAAACGAAGATAATTTAGGGTATTACTTCGATTATTATGATGAAGACAGAAAATTCACTTCTCCTATGAAAGCGACTTTGAGTGGAGCTTTTGTAATGAATAAGAATTTTGCATTCAACGTAGACTATTCATTAGGTTTAACCAAGCCAAAATATAAAGTTCAAGGTCCTGCAGAAACTCAACTGAATGATTTCTTCCAATCTGAATACAAAAACTTATCAGAACTTAGAGTAGGAGGTGAATACCGTTATAACAATTTCAGATTAAGAGGTGGTTACGGAATTTCTAATTCACCATTCGAGAAGAGAGCAAATTTTGATGATTTGTACGTAGGAAAAAGAGAAACTTTAGGTGTAGGATTCGGATTTGATTTTAAATCATTCTATATTGATGCAGCTTATAATAAGATTACCACCAATTCTACCAATGTTTACGGAGATGGTAATTATTACAGTTTAGCAAATAACGGAGATGTAGAATTCTTTACGAATAATCCTAATACTTTTACTTCTAAATTAGAAGATGTTAAGAACAATGTAACGCTTACATTAGGCTGGAAATTCTAAAAATCTTTCCTTTTAAAACATAAAAAAACTCCCGAAATTTCGGGAGTTTTTGTTTTTATTTGAAATCAAATTTTTTAATGATGAGCGTGAAACAAATGATTCACTAACGCTAGTCCAACTCCAGCAATCACTAAAAAGAGTTTTTGCCAATCCATTTTGTGATTTTTATTGCTTTCGAAAATAATTACTGATGAGATATGTAAGAAAATTCCGCCAACTAATGCCAAGAAATAAGGTTGCCATTCTGGATTAAAATAATCGCCAAAAACCATTCCTAATGGTGATGCTAATGCAAATAAGGCAATGATAAACCAAGAAAAAATATTATTTTTTTCTCTCAATAAAAATGTTCCGAGAATAAATGAAATTGGTAAATTATGGAACACAATTCCCAATAAATAAGGAGAAGTTACATCTGTAATATTGGCTAAAGGAATTCCTTCTAAAAACGCGTGCACAAACATTCCTGCCATCAAAGCAATAGGCAGAATATTTTTTTCTTCGTGGTGATGATGAAAATGCCCATGCTCGAAACCTTTGGTAAGACTTTCTAAAATCATTTGCAATAAAACACCACCAATAATCCAAATTCCGATATTATGGTCTTCGGCTTCATAGACTTCTGGAAAAACTTCGCTTACACAAACCGTAATCAAAAAACCAGCACTTAGAATCAGTAAATTTTTAGCAAATGATTGGCTCTTTCCGAAATATTTTCCCAGAAAAACACCAATGATAACGCTTAAGATCAATAGAATAATAATCATGTTCTTCGCTTTTTGGCTTTCAGCAAAAATGCTTTCAGCTTTTATAAATTTTAATTTTTAACCTTGAACTGAAAAATACACCTCGGCGAAGTTTCTCTTTCAAAATCTTCTAACTGATAATTTCCCCAGATTTTTACCGCTTCAAAACCGAAACTTTCGGCGATGTTTTTTATTTCTTCTAAAGTATGAAGTTTTACTTTTTCGAAATAATGAAATGGCTCTCCTTTATCTTCAAAGAAAATATCTTTGATGACATGGTTTTGTTCTATTCTTTTTTTGATGAGAAAATCTATTCCGTCTTTGGTAACAGTAGTTTCATCAACCAAAGTATTTTTTACAAATTTTTCATTGAGAAAATCCAAAACGAAAATTCCATCGTTCTGTAAAACATTTTTCACCGAAGAAAATACTTTTCTGTCATCTTCATCATCATCAAAATATCCAAAACTGGTGAATAAATTGAAAACTGCATTTACTTTTTCAGAACTAACATTGGGATAAAGTTCATTTCTCATGTCGTGAACTTCAAATGTCAATTTTGGAGTTTCATCAGCCGAAGTTTCAAACTGTTTATTGTGTTCTATGCTTTCTTCGGACAAATCTACTCCTAAAACTTCATAGCCTAATTGTTGCAAAAAAACAGAATGTCTGCCTTTGCCACAAGCTAAATCAATGATTTTGGAATCTTTAGAAAGTTGTAAATCTTGGGTAAGATTTCTAATGAAATTTTCTGCTTCTACAAAATCTCTGTCTTTGTAGAGAATATGATAATAAGGTGTGTTAAACCATTCTTTGAACCAACTCATATTGCAAATTTATCAAAAACTTTATCATTTACTAGAAAAAAAAATCCAACAAAAAGTTTCGCTGGAATTTTTATATCAGATTTTATTTAATATTTTTCTTAATTCTCATGAACCAATTGCAAGTATTTCTTTTTAGTTTTTTCGTCTAAGAATGAATACTCAAATGAATTGCTGACCAATGTTTTTACCTCTTCTAATGATAAGTTTAGAGCTTCAATAATTTCGGTGTAATTTTTAGTAATGTAACCGCCAAAATAAGCCGGATCATCTGAATTTACGGTAGCTTTTATTCCTAAATCAAGCATTTTTTTAATCGGATGCTGTTTCAAATCATCTACCACTCGAAGAGCAGTGTTAGAAAGCGGACAAACCGTTAAAGCCATTTTGTTTTCCACTAAATAATTCACCAATTTTTCATCCGTTAAACTATTATTTCCGTGGTCTATTCTGTCGATTTTTAATAAATCTAGCGCTTCCCAAACATATTCAGCGGGACCTTCTTCACCAGCATGAGCTACTATTTTATAACCTTCTTTCACTGAAGCCGCAAAAACTTTTTGGAATTTAGAAGGTGGATTTCCTTTCTCCGAAGAATCTAATCCTACCGCTTTAATTAAATGTTTATAAGGCAATGATTGCTCTAAAGTTTCGAAAGCGTCTTCTTCTGATAAATGTCTTAAATAGCTCATAATCAAATAAGAAGTAATCCCGAAATTTTTCTCTGCATCATCTTGAGCTCTCTTAATTCCAGAAATTACGGTTTCAAAAGAAACACCTCTTTTGGTATGGGTTTGAGGATCAAACATAATTTCGGTGTGCACTACGTTTTCTTCTGCACAATGCTTGAAATAAGCCATTGTCAAATCATAGAAATCTTGTTCGAAGAGCAAAACACTTGCTCCTGCGTAATAAATATCTAGAAAATCTTGAAGACAGTTAAATTGATATGCTTTTTTTACTTCTTCTACACTGTTATAGGGAATTTTAACCTGGTTTCTTTGAGCGATTTCAAACATCAATTCAGGTTCAAAAGTTCCTTCGATGTGCAAGTGTAATTCTGCTTTTGGAACTTTTTTAATATAAGAGATAATATCCATACTTTAATTTTTTAAACATCAATCAAAGGTAGGGATAAAAATTTTAGAATCCGAAGAAGTGTCAAAAATCATTTTTGATGAAAATGTTTCGGGAAAGCATCTTCTGGTTTCATTTTCAATACATTGAGCTTAACCCAAGATTCTAAAAATCCGTAACCGTAAGAAAACATCTGAATGTAAGTGGTAATAATCGCTTGTGCAGCAATAGCAATGTTTTTAGTTAAATACAAAGCATGTAGAAAAATGACCAAAGTATAAAAACCGTAACATGCCAAAACAAAACCTTTTTGTAAAAGGAAATATTCTAAAATTCCAGCAACATAACCCAATAAAAACAAAGTAGGGAACCAAAACGTTGGTTTTACATAATCAGGATGTCTCTGGTTTAGAATGGGTCTTGCACAGCCAAATTGATACACTTGTTTAGAGAATTTTCCTAAATCTGTTCTGCGTTTGTGATAAACTCCAATGTCGTCAAAAAAAGCTGTTTGGTAGCCATTTTCCCAAATCGTCATTGATAAATCTGGATCTTCGCCAATTCGCATTTCAGAGAAACCTCCAATTTTTAGGAAAATTTCTTTGTTGACACCCATATTAAAGCTTCTTGGCTGAAATCTGGTCACTGCTTTTTTACTTCCTCTTATTCCGCCAGTCGTGAAAACCGAAGTCATAGAATAGGAGATGGCTTTTTGTAAAAGATTGAAACCTTTGTGGGCTTTATCTGCACCACCAAAAGCAGCACAATCTGTTTTCTCAAGATTTTTTTTGATATTTTCTATGTAATCTTTTTCTACAATGACGTCAGAGTCTACGAAAACCAACCAATCATTTTTAGCACGATTTGCTCCGTAATTTCTAGACAAACCAGGTCCAGAATTCGCTTTTTTGAAATATTGAATGTTCAACATTTCTTTAAAAGTTTCCACAGTAGGCAATAAATCTACGAACGAACCATCATCTACGATGATGACTTCAAAATCTTTATCGGTTTGTGCAATAAGAGAGTTCAAAAGCTCGAATAATTCGTCTTTTCTATTGAAAATTGCGACTACAATGGAAATGGTTTTTTGCATTCAACAAAAATAGTGGTTTCAAATGTATTTGAATAAATTTAGACCAAGAAATTCTATAAATTTGCAAAATGATTATTCCTGCATCAAGCATTCAACATACTAACTTTTCTATCAATTGCAATGGTAAACTAGTAGATTTAAACACTCCCAAAATTATGGGGATTCTTAATCTTACTCCAGATTCTTTTTCGGATGGTGGAAAGTTTAACAACGAAAAATCAGCACTTCTTCATGCCGAAAAATTGCTTAAAGAAGGTGCAGATTTCATAGACATTGGAGCGCAATCTACTCGTCCGAATGCAGAATTTCTCTCTGCTGAAGAAGAAATTAGGCGAATTGGCAATGTTATTTCTTTAATTAAAAAAGAATTTCCAGAAACGTTGATTTCTTTGGATACGTTTTATGCAGATGTAGTAAAATTCGGATATAATGAAGGAATGGATGTGGCGAATGATATTTCGGGAGGCTATTTTGATGAAAATTTATTGCCAACAGTTGCCGAAACCAAACTTCCGTATATTTTGATGCACAGCAATACTTCGTATGCTACCATGCACGAAAAAATTTGCTACGAGGATATTACCATGAGTGTGAATTATTATTTTTCGAAAAAAGTAAATCAACTGCAAAAATTGGGAATTCATGATATTATTTTAGACCCAGGTTTTGGTTTTGGAAAAACGGTGGAAGATCAGTATAAAATGATTGAAGAAGTAGAACATTTAGGTTTCGGAAGATTTCCACTTTTGATAGGGATTTCTAGAAAATCTTTCATTTATAAACCTCTGAATAAAAAACCTCTTGAAATTGGCGAAGAAACCCAAATACTACACCGAAAAGTTCTAGAAAAAGGTGCAAAAATTTTGAGAGTTCATGATGTAGCTGAAACGAAAAATTTATTGGGAGAGTTGTAGAGTTGTAGAATGGGAGAGTTGTAGAGTTTTTATTCTTTTGAGTTAAAATTTGTCCATTTTTCTACATTATTAATCATATAAATGAGCAATGCAATAATTTCATCATACTTTTCATTAAAATATTTGAACTTTTCTTCTTCAATATAATTACACTGATAAGAAAATTCTAACCAAGTTTGGGTTTCTCTTGCTTCTCCTTCTGCATCTGTTAATTTTGAGACAAATGATTTAGGGTATCTTCTTTTTCCCCATGCTTCAGAAATATTTGCGGAAACAGAACGAGAAGAGCGTCTAATTTGATCAGTTAATGAATATTTTTCTTCACTCGGAAATTGGAAAGAAATTTTATAAATTTCCATAGCAACCTCAAAAGACTTTTGATAGACTATAAGATTAGTGTGATATTTAATAATTGCCATTAAAATTATCTTTAGTTTGAAACTCTACAACTCTCTCACTCTACAACTCTCCCATTCAGAAATTATCTTTCTAGTTTAAAATCTGGAATTAATTTTGGTCTTTCTGGTTCATTGGCTACTTTCCAAGAAGTTCTGTACATCCATTCCGTCATTTTATATAATTTTTTGAAATTAATATTTTCGGATTCATCTTGTGGAGTGTGATATTGATGGTGCAGAACGCTGGTGAAAAATAGTGCAGGAATTCCCGCTTTAGCATAAGGAAGATGGTCACTTCTGAAATAAAAATATTCTGGATGTTCTGGCAAATCCCAAGCTTTCAAAAATTTGAATTTCGTACTTTCGTTATTTGCATCAAGAGCCATTTTTACCAATTCTTCAGAATTTTTATGAGGAGCTTCGCTACCCAAAAGTGCTGCTTCGTTGTTGTCATTTCTTCCAATCATATCACCGTTTAGAACCGCCACAATGCTCTCTTTCGGAACTACAGGATGTGCAGCGTGCCAACGTGAACCGAGCAATCCTCTTTCTTCAGCACCGTGAATCACGAATAAAATACTGCGTTTAGAAGGTTGTTTTTTGTATGCTCTTGCCATTGCCAACATTGCTACGCAAGTACTTGCATTATCATCTGCACCGTTATAAATGGTGTCATTTTTTACAGGATGACGAATGCCATCGTGATCCTGATGTCCGCTCAAAAGAACATATTCTTTTTTTAATTGAGGATCTGTTCCTTCAATTTTTCCGATGATGTTTACTGACGGATATTTATACGTTTCAGTCTGAATATTTAGAGAAATTTCAGGATTGTTTTTTACCCAATTTTCGTTTTCTTGTTTAATCCAAAAAACAGGAATTCCTATATCTACTTTTTCTCTTAATCCTTCCACACCGTAAGTTCCTCTGGTCATTTGTGGCAGAACTTCTACCCAACTTTTATCTGAAATATCATCTGTAATAAAGATAATTCCTTTTGCGCCTAATTGAGAAATGGTTTTATAATATTTAGTTCTGATGAAACCAGGATATCTTCTCTCAAAAAGCGTCATTTCTTTAGAAACGTTGAGGTCTGAAGCTTTCAGAGCAACTACTTTTCCTGCGATATTTTTAGAAGCCAAATCTTGAGGTTCTATTTTCCCTAAATATAAAATTGGAGCACTGAAATTATTGTCAGTGACATCTTGCACCAAAATATCTTTCCAGATTTTGAGGTTTTTGTCTCCAATTTTTACAGAACTCTGCGGTGAAACTTGATGGCGATACATGTCAAAAAACTGGAAAAAAGTTCCGTTATCACCTGCAGGCTTCATTCCTGCTTCTTTCATTTTATCTGCAAACCACATCGAAACTTTCAGTTCGTCTAAAGTTCCTGCTTCTCTTCCCCAAAATTGGTCTGCCGCCATTTGATACATGTCTGTTCTTAAATCTTTTTCTGTAATAGCAGAAACCAAAGGTTTTTTGTAAGATTGAGCGTTGAAAAGATTAAGCGATAGAATACTTAATACTAGAAAGGATTTTTTTAAATTCATAACCGAAAGTTTTCACGAATTTAGAGAATTAATTTTGAATTTACATTCCGTAGGAATGATATATGTGTAGAAAATAAATGGTAAAAAAAATGGGCGCTCCGTAGGAGCGCTATCTTTTTAATTCAAATTAGAGATTTTATCTGCGTATTCCTTGGCAAAGGTTTTTCGGTCTTCTTCTAATTTTTCTAAATTTTGGGGAAGAATGTAATTGAATAGTATTTTTTCGTTTTCGTCTAGGAAGATGATTTCTTTTTCTTCTCCATCTATCATTTGTGAGAAGATTTCCCACATTGAAGTGTCTTTTAGTTTTATAAATTCAAAAAAATCTTTGGCTTTTATTTGGATAACTTTCATTTTGGGTAAAATCTTAAATTTTTGGTAAAAATAGTGAATTTGTAACGAAATCTTGCAATAAGGATGGCAGTGTAAATCCCGCAGTCTCGTCTGAAAGACGAGACGAGGAATTGCAACGGACAGCCTGGTTTTGCAAATTTTTGAAATGGATTTTGGGATGTAAAATTTGCAAAAATTGCCATAAAAAAATAAAAAGAACGCACTAAAAAGCACGTTCTCTATATTTTAAAATTTCGGGAAATTTTATTTTTTCTCTAAAACTTCGTCTACCATTCCGTATTCTTTAGCTTCGTAAGAAGTCATCCAATAATCACGGTCTGATGCTTTTTCTACCCATTCGTAAGACTGACCAGAATGTGCAGAAATAATGTCATACAACTCTTTTTTAAGCTTTAGCATCTCTCTTAGGTTGATTTCCATATCACTTGCCACACCTTGTGCGCCACCACTTGGTTGGTGAATCATCACTCTAGAATGTTTAAGCGCAGAACGTTTTCCTTTTTCACCAGCAACTAATAAAACTGCGCCCATACTTGCAGCCATACCTGTACAAATAGTAGCAACATCTGGTTTGATGATTTGCATGGTGTCATAAATTCCTAAACCCGCATAAACGCTTCCACCAGGAGAATTGATGTAAATCTGAATATCTTTAGAAGGGTCTGAACTTTCTAAAAATAATAACTGAGCGGTTACAATATTGGCAACTTGATCGTCAATCCCAGTTCCTAGAAAAATAATTCTATCCATCATTAAACGAGAAAAAACGTCCATTTGTGCAACGTTCATTCTGCGTTCTTCCATAATGTAAGGCGTAAGATTGGTTGGGTTAAAAATTCCCATGTATTGGTCAGTTGCTAATCCGCTATTTCCTAAATGTTTTACAGAGAAATCTCTGAATTCTTTTTTTATGTCCATAAATTTGTTATTCGTTTAAATATTGTCTAACTTCTTTTTCTAAAACAGGTAAATATTGTGTAATAATAGACCAAATTAATTCATCTGAAACTTGATCATATCCATGAATTATTTTATTTTTTACACTTATGATTTTTCTTTTATCAGTAATTTCTAAATTTTCATCTTTTTTAGAAATTCTATTTACTGCTTCTCCTATTATTTCTAAATTTCTTTCTACTGCACGTTTGGTTTTAACGTCTGAAGAATAATCTTGAAAATTGGTTTCTTCAAAATCTACAAAACTCTCAATTTCTAAAATTGAATTTAGAATATCAAATAGCCAAACTTGTATTTCCTTATCCATATATTAATTGCTTTTGATGATTAACTACTTCAAGAAAATATGGGTTTTTAATGGATTTTTCTTCCAATAGATCTATTTCTCTTTTCAATATTTCTTCTAATGAAAATTTTAAATCAAAATAATTGTCTGCATATTTTGATAAATCTAATTGATGGAATTTTACGATAAAATCTATATCACTATTTTCATTAAATTTTTCTGTAAGAATAGAACCAAATACATATAATTTTTCAACATTGTATTTTTTACAAAGTTGAGCGATTGCATTTTGATGTATTTGTATTTTCTTCATACTTCTTTTTATTCAAAGTCTGTTCCTTTTTACAAATTTAGCCAATTTGTCATAAAAAGACTAATATTTATATGGTTCATTTACAGGATTTCTTGATACTTTTTTGTTAATAGTATCAAAAAGTTTTTTTAGAATCATTATTTTTTTAATAGATTCCATATATTCATATTCATCTAACAACATATCTAAAGAGCTGTCAATTTCTCGTATAAGTAATTTAATATAATGACTTTTATGAATTAAAATATTTTCTTCTATCTCTGTTTTCAATTTATCTCCAACGTTTATTGGATAAATATTTCTAGAAGCCCAATTGTTTAACTCGTAAGGAGAAATTAAAGAGTCTGCCAATTTAGTTGATATTTCTTCTTCTAAAAGTGTTGAAAAATAATTTGAATCTCTTAATTCATTATTTTTTAAACCTTCTTTTATCTCGTTAATAATTTTTAAATTTATAGGAGATTGAATCTTATAGTTGTCAATTTCAAAATGATTTATTATTTCTTCAGTTACGGTGGTTTCGTAATTACCAACATTTGAATTGTATAAAGTAATTACTTGATTTCCATATTTAAATATGCTTTCTATTAATTTCTCTTCAAGTTCAAGAAGAGATAAATCATTTTTTAAAATATCACTTTTTGGTTCAATGCTAAGTTGAAAATCTCTTTTTTGTTCTTTTTCTCTAGGTTTTTGCTGTTGAACCACTTGTTTCTGAACGCCTAGTTCATTGAAAAGCGATTGCTCCGAAAGTCCGAATTGGGTAGAAACTTGTTTTAGGTAAACCTCTTGTTTTAACGCATTAGAAACGAAACCAATAGATTTTACAATATCTCTAATCGCTTCCGCTTTTTTGATAGGGTCGTTATTGGCTTCTTTTAAAAGAATTTCAGCTTTGAAATCAATGAAATCTTTCGCTTGATTTTTAATGAAATCTTCTACAAAATCTCTAGGATTTTTTCTGGCAAAACTATCAGGGTCATCGCCATCAGGAAATAATACCACACGAATATTCATTCCCTCAGAAAGCAACATGTCTATACTTCTGAAACTGGCTTTAATTCCTGCTGCATCTCCGTCAAAAAGTATGGTTACGTTTTCGGTGAGACGTTTGATGAGTTTAATTTGTTCCGTTGTAAGAGCAGTTCCAGAACTTGCTACTACGTTTTCTATTCCGCTTTGGTGAAGCGAAATCACGTCCATATAACCTTCTACCAATAAACATAAATTTTCTCTGGAAATGGCTTGTTTGCTTTGGTTTAAGCCATAGAGAATATTAGATTTATGGTAAATTTCGGTTTCTGGCGAATTGAGATATTTGGCAGTTTTTACATTGGATTTCAGAATTCTTGCTCCAAAACCTAAAACTCTTCCCGAAAAACTGTGTATTGGGAAAATCACACGTTCACGGAATCGGTCAATTCCATTAGGTGAATTTTCTGGAAAAATAGAAATTCCAGATTTTTCTAAAATTTCTTTTTCATAACCTTTTGCTAAAGCGTATTCTGTAAAAGCATTTTTCTTTTCTGGAGAATAACCTAGTTGAAATTTTTTGATGATGTCATCATGCAGTTCACGTTCCTTAAAATAGGAGAGTGCAATGGTTTTTCCTTCTTCGGTTCCCCAAAGGTTTTCTTGGAAAAAAGTATTGGCAACTTCATGAATTTTGTAAAGAATTTCTCTTTCGGATTGGGCTTTTTTCTGCTCTTCAGAATATTCTACCTGGTCTTCTTCTATTTCTATGCCGTACTTTTTGGCAGCATGTCTCAGCGCTTCAGGATAGGTAAATCCTTCGATTTCCATGAGAAAAGTGATGGCAGTTCCACCTTTTCCAGAGGAGAAGTCTTTCCAGATTTGTTTGCTGGGAGAAACCACAAAACTCGGCGTTTTTTCTTCATGAAACGGACTCAAGCCCTTGAAATTAGAGCCTGCACGTTTTAACTGAACATATTCGCCGATAATTTCTTCTACTCGAATCGTAGAGAAAATTTTATCTATGGTCTTTTGAGAAATCATTTTGTAAAATTACAAAAATAAGTTAAGCTTTTTTAATGGCATTTCGTTGATTTTTTTAGAATTCTTTAACAGATGTTTTTGTTTTTAAATATTATCTTTGTCGTCATATAAATTAACTGAATGGAATTATTACAATTTATCCTAGATTTTTTAGGAAATCCCTTATTAGTGCTTACCGAAATTATTAGAGACTATGGCATTTACATTTACTTATTTTTATTTTTAGTGATTTTCGTAGAAACTGGTGTGGTAGTAATGCCATTTTTACCAGGAGATTCTTTACTTTTTGCAGTAGGTTTAATTGCTTCTACAACAGGTCAAATAGATATTTATACGATTATACCTTTATTAGTTTTAGCAGCACTTTTAGGAGATAATTTGAATTACTTTATAGGGAAAAAATTTGGGGATTTTATTCAGTCTAAAGAAAGAATTTTATTTTTAAAGAAATCTCATATAGAAGACACCGAGAAATATTTTGCAGAAAATGGCGGAAAAACAGTTATTCTAGCAAGATTTATCCCAATTGTGAGAACAATCGCTCCTTTCGTAGCAGGAGCAGGAGAAATGAAATATAGAACTTATTTATTGTACTGTATTACAGGTGCTTTTATTTGGGTGAGTTCCATTACTTTGCTTGGATATTTTCTAGGAAATATTGAGTGGGTGAAATTAAATTTTGAAAAATTTGTTT
>DITA01000044.1:0-4027 GCA_002422665.1 Flavobacteriales bacterium UBA6196 | reverse complement strand
CAAAAATTTAAAATTAGAAACATGAAAAAATTAGCATTCGCATTTTTCGCTTTATTCTTCAGTGTTCTTTCATATGCTCAAATAGAAGGGAAATGGAAAACAATTGATGATGAAACAGGGAAGCCTAAATCTATCGTAGAAATTTTCAAAAAATCAGACGGTAAATATTATGGCAAAATTGTACAATTATTACAAAAACCAGAAAATAACAATTGTGTAAAATGTACAGATGACAGAAAAAATAAGCCGTTAGTTGGTTTAGAAATCATCAGAGGTTTATCTAAAGATGGTTCAGAATTTACTGATGGAACCATTACAGATCCTAAAAAAGGAAAAACGTACAACTGTACAGTGACCAGAAGTGGTGATAAACTGAATGTAAGAGGTTACGTAGGAATCTCA
Source organism: Flavobacteriales bacterium UBA6196 (assembly GCA_002422665.1). Taxonomy (GTDB): domain Bacteria; phylum Bacteroidota; class Bacteroidia; order Flavobacteriales; family Weeksellaceae; genus Cloacibacterium; species Cloacibacterium caeni_C. Next base: position 3,625 of record DITA01000044.1, on the reverse strand, counting down.
TTAATCGGTAGAAACCAAACTTGGCATAGAGTAGATTAATCTATTTTAGAGATAAAAACAAACGAGACACGTCCTAAAAGATGTGTCTTTTTTATTTGTTGACTAAAGTAATAATTGATACATAATAGTTTGATAAAAATTCCTTAAATTTGCAACTCAACAAATTAATCAAAATGAAAGAAGTACAATTTCGTGAGGCTATCTGTGAAGCAATGAGCGAAGAAATGCGTAAAGACGAATCGATATATCTCATTGGCGAAGAAGTAGCAGAATATAACGGAGCTTACAAAGCTTCAAAAGGAATGTTAGCAGAATTTGGTCCAAAAAGAGTAATAGATGCACCCATTGCAGAATTAGGTTTTGCTGGGATTTCTGTAGGAGCTGCAATGAACGGAAATAGACCAATTGTAGAGTTTATGACTTTTAACTTCTCTATGGTAGCTATTGACCAAATTATTTCTAATGCAGCGAAAATGTATCAAATGAGTGGTGGGCAGTGGAATGTGCCAATCGTTTTTAGAGGTCCTACTGCTTCTGCAGGTCAGTTAGGAGCTACACACTCTCAAGCTTTTGAAAGCTGGTATGCAAACTGCCCAGGTCTTAAAGTAATTGTTCCTTCTAATCCATATGATGCAAAAGGATTATTAAAATCTGCAATTAGAGATAATGACCCTGTAATTTTCATGGAATCTGAACAGATGTACGGAGACAAAATGGAAATTCCAGAAGAAGAATACTACATCCCAATTGGTAAAGCAGATATCAAAAAAGAAGGTAAAGATGTGACTTTGGTTTCTTTTGGTAAAATCTTAAAATTAGCAATGCAAGCAGCAGCTGATTTAGAGCAAGAAGGAATTTCTGTAGAAGTAATAGACTTAAGAACAATTCGTCCGCTAGATTATGATACCGTTCTTAATTCTGTGAAGAAAACCAATAGATTAGTAGTTTTAGAAGAAGCATGGCCATTTGGTTCTGTAGCTTCAGAAATTACTTACATGGTTCAGCAGAAAGCATTTGATTATTTAGATGCGCCAATTAAGAGAATTACAACTCCAGATGCTCCTGCTCCATATTCAGCAGCGTTATTTGCAGAGTGGTTCCCGAAATTAGAAAAAGTAAAACAAGAGATTAAAAACGTTTTATACGTAAAATCTTAAAACTTTAATCATATTTTAAAAAAGCGCAATCATTTTTGGTTGCGCTTTTTTAATTTCATGTAAAATTTTCTTAGGAAAAAGTATTTCCTCTAGAAATTAGATTAAATTTGCATTTATTTTTAAACTTGAAAAATGTCAGACGTTTTAGCTGGAGGTCATCATTTTGACACCAAAAAATTAACTTTCATAGGAGTTTTAGTTTCATTAGGAATTGTTTTCGGAGATATTGGTACCTCACCACTTTATGTAATGAGTGCCATCATTAAATCTGGAAAAGAAGCTAAAATGATTTCTGAAGAATATATAGAAGGAGCACTTTCTTGTATTATTTGGACGCTCACGCTACAAACCACTATCAAATATGTTCTTATTTCCCTTAGAGCCGATAACAAAGGTGAAGGGGGGATTTTAGCATTGTTTTCTTTGGTGAAAAAAATGAAAACAAAATGGTTGTATCTCGTTGCAATTATAGGAGCGTCTGCGTTAATTGCAGATGGAGTAATCACACCTTCTCTTACGGTAATGGCTTCTATAGAAGGTCTTAAACAAATCAAAGGATTAGATTTAGGAATCAATTCTATTCTGGCAATGACTTCTGTAATTCTGGTCATTATCTTCGTAGTACAGCAATTCGGAACCAGTTTTATTGGGAAGTTTTTCGGACCAGTAATGGTGATTTGGTTCTTGTTTTTAGGAGGATTTGGTGTGGTGAATTTATTAGAGCATCCAGAAATTGTAAAATCATTTAATCCTTATTACGCCTATAAATTAATTGTAACTTCTCCGAGTGCGATTTTAATTTTGGGAGCGGTTTTTCTTTGTACTACAGGAGCAGAAGCTTTGTATTCAGATTTAGGGCACTGTGGTTATAAAAACATCAGAGTAAGTTGGGTTTTTGTAAAAATTATGTTGATTTTAAATTATTTAGGTCAAGGAGCTTGGTTACTAAATAACTACGGAATGGTTTTCACGGGGACAAATCCTTTCTTCGGAATGTTACCGCATTATTTAATTATTCCAGCGGTAATTTTGGCAACAGCAGCGGCAATTATTGCTTCTCAAGCATTGATTACAGGTTCATTTACAATTTTTTCAGAAGCAATGTCTCTTAACTTTTGGCCGTTCCAACAGATTCAATATCCTTCTGGTTTAAAAGGTCAAATGTATATTCCAAGAATCAATTGGGGTTTACTTATTTTCTGTCTAATTGTAGTATTCTATTTCAAAGAATCTGTACATATGGAAGCAGCGTATGGTTTATCTATTACGGTAACCATGATGATGACTACCATTTTATTGATTGCATGGTTGTGGAGAAATAGAGTGAATAAACTTTTTATAGGAATTTTTGCCTTGGTTTATTTGTCTATAGAAATAGGATTTTTCAGTGCTAACATCATTAAATTCTTCGAAGGTGGTTGGATTACCGTTTTCTTAGCAGGTTTTGTGGCAGTTTGTATGTACGCATGGTTTAATGGTAGAATGATTAAGCAGAATTTCATCAAGTTTGTAAAACTGAAAGATTATGTTTCTACCATCAAGGACATTAAATTAGATGAGTCTATTCCTAAATACGCGACCAATTTAGCATTTTTAAGTAGAGCGAAGAAAGAAGATGAAGTAGAATCTAAAATTATTTATTCTATCATGCGCTCACAGCCGAAAAGAGCAGACCATTATTTTATTTTAAATATCATTAACCAAGAAGATCCTTTTACCTATAAATATTCTATTGATGAGGTAATGCCAGGAACGGTGTATAAAGTGAATTTCCTTTTAGGATTCAAAATTGATAGAAAAATCAATGATTATTTCAATCAAGTGTTGTTTGATATGATGAAAGAAGGCATTATTCCAGATAGAAGTAGCCATCCTTCTCTTAGAAATCATAATATTCCGCCAGATTTAAAATATGTGATTATTGATAACGTTTATATCAATGACTTCTTATTGACGGTAAAAGAAAAAATTACCTTGAATATCTATAATTTCGTGAAATATATTGGTAGTAGCGATTTCAAAGCGTATGGTTTGGCACCACATAATGTTTTGGTAGAATCTGTGCCGCTTATCAATAATCCGATAAGAGAGAAAAAAATTATTTTAGAAGAGTTTAAACGTTACGATTCTTAATTTAAAATGAAAACCTCAAGCAATTGAGGTTTTTAGATTTTGTCTCTCATTAAAATTTACCTTTTATTAGTTAAAAATTAATAAATTTGCTTTTCAATTAAAACAATGGAAGCTACTCAAAAAGAAAAAAATATAGGTGTAATAAAAGATGTTCTGAAGCAATATTTACAAGATAAAGCCTACAGAAACACTCCAGAAAGATATGCCATTTTAGAAGAGATTTATAATATGGATCATCACTTTAATGTAGATGATTTATATCTCATCATGATTAATAAAAAATATCATGTTTCTAAGGCAACCATCTATAATACTATAGAAATTTTTCTAGATGC
>DITA01000097.1:0-7624 GCA_002422665.1 Flavobacteriales bacterium UBA6196 | reverse complement strand
CAACGCCTTTACATTTTTGGAAATATGCGTGTTCCAAAGAGAATTCTTTTGATCCTAATGTTTTAGATAATCCAACGTCAATAAGAGAATCAGCAGTTTTATAGTTTCCTAAATTTCTATAACATACAATTGCCTGATGAAGGCTATTATAATATGCTCTTTTATTATTGAAAATTAAATTAGGATGTAAATTAGTATTGTTAGCAAGCGGTTCAAAATAGGAAATGCAGTTTCTAAAATTTTCTAAAGCTTCTGGGTAATACCCGAGATAACTTTTTATAACGCCTATATGGTATATGATGGTATGCTGACGATATTTATCATCTGTTTTTTTTGAATAATTATAGGCTTTTAAATATTCATCTAGTGCCGTTCTATATTTTTTAAAATAAAAATAAATTAGAGTGCCCTTTGTCATATGAGCGGTAACAATTAATTCATTATTGCTTGAATTATTTGCAGATGCAATAGCACTGTCTGCGTACTTAAGTTTTACATCTACATTAGAATTATAATAACTCTCATCTAAATAACCTTGCGATAAATGAGAATAATCCTTTTCTATTTTTGCCTTACTAATATATTGTTTTATGTAAGGTAATGCCCTCGGATTATTTTCTTCAAAACTTTCGTATTTACTGCGAATGTCTTCAAAACTTTGAGCAAATAAAATAGAAGTATTGGCTATAAAAACCAATAAGAGTATTGAAAGTATATTTTTTTTAAGAATCAAAATAAGAATTTTATTTGCGAATGTTTCAAAAATACAGAAAATACAACAAATTTTATTATTGAAAACCGCAATACTGAAAAAAAATAAAAAAAATAATACAAATTACTACAAATCAGATGTTTAGAAAGGTGAAAATAACGTCCTAATTTGCGAATTAGGACGTCTTAATTCGCGAATTGCGACCACAAAGTGTTGCAGAGTATAAAATTACCATCTAATTTCGGTATCAGAATTCTAAGAAAACCCGGTGCCGGGATAAACTAAAATTAACCTTAAAATTAAAAGAAATGAAAAAGTTTATCCCATTAATAATTTTAGTTGCTGGCATTTTATCAGCAGTAAGTTGTAGACAGGCAGATGAATTAAGTGATAGTTCTTTACCTATCAATGCGAAAATAGAATCAAATAATAAAACATTATTGAACGATTCTACCCCAGCAAAAGTAAATGACAGCATTATTATGAATCAAACAACAAATGAGCAAGATCCACCAGTAAAGGATCCGATAAAATTTTAACAATGTTCTGCAAATATTTACATACAATTATCAAATTAACCTTAATCTTCTGTTCTAAGATTTTTCAGAATTCACAGGGTTTTTAAAAAGTGTTACATAAAAAAATTCAATTTAAACTTTGATATTGTATAGTGCGCAGTATATAATAAAAAAGAATAAATACGCTTTCATTAAAGCAAAAACTTATTTTTTAACTTAAATTTTTTTATTATGAAATTTAAAAATTTGAAAAACATGCAAATTATTCCTTCGGAAGAGTTAAAAAAATTCAAGGGAGGTTATTTAGACAAATGTGGTGGTGGATGTGAAAGAGGATGTATTAACGGTTGCTATAAGGCTTGTAGTTCTGGAAACATGAATGGTGGCACTACCGTAGAAGTCGATGTTTAATTTTAAGTCTAAAAAGAGTACAAGAGAGAGATTAGTCTCTCTCTTTTTAATTAAAAAATTCAAAAAATGAAATACATACTCAATCCGTATTATGCCTTAAAAAATGATAAGAAAAGAATTTTGTTATCTAATGCTCCATCATTTAAAGTTCCAGAAGAATTAGCTGAAGAAGGTTTTATGTCATTTATACACCCTATATATGCTGTTATCTTATCATCTTTCGATGGTAAAAAAGATCTAAAAAAAGTAATTAATGAAATAGCTGAAACCTTTGAAGAGGAGATTGATACCATTGAAAACATTGTATTACCTTTCATAGAAAACAAGTCTAAAATTGGCTTTATGTATGAAGATGTTTTTTTTGAATTTCCAAAAAGAATGTTGGTCGAGAATAAAGATAATATTGAAAGTAGATATTCTCCACAACATTTTTTCTTAAATGAAGAATTAGATTTTACTACACAAAGACTATATACATCTCCTTCTGAAATAAGGATACTGATTAATACTAAGTGTGCTACAGATTGTATCTACTGCTATGTTGATAGGGAAGTAAAAGACAATTGTAAAATACCATTTAATAAGGTAAAAGAGTTGATAAAAGAAGCTAAAATACTTGGGGTAAATTCATTTGACATTGCTGGGACAGAAATATTTCTTTATAGATACTGGGCAGAATTAATAGAAGAATTGTTGAAAAATGGTTATTATCCGTATTTATCAACCAAGATTCCAATAGGGAAAAAAATAATTGATAAGTTATATAACTTTGGAATAAAAGATATTCAAATCTCAATTGATACACTAGTTGATGAAGAAATTATTACTGTTAATAAGTATTCCAACCCTAACAATAATGCTCAAAAAATGCTCAAAACATTAAAAGCTTTGGAAGAAAAGAAGTTTAATGTAGCCATAAACTCTGTAATTACTAAATACAATTGTGGGTTAGATACAATATCATATATGCTCAATAAGCTGTCGGAATTCAATAATATTAGTGTTGTTACATTAAATATTGGTGAAAAATCTGTATACAAATCGGAAGAAAATTTCTTGGACTTTAGGGTTTCATTAGAAGAAATTGAAAAAATACAAAATTATTGTGCTGCGAATGAAGATAGATTTAATTTTAATGTAGTTGTTCCAAGTTACACAGAGAAGAAAAATTTTATAAACTCATATGAAGATAAACGTGAAAATTTTTCTAAAAGATCTTTATGTACCGCAGGAATCAGACAAATGTGCATATTACCTGATGGAAAGGTTACAATTTGTGAAGAACTTTATTGGCACCCAAAATTTATTATTGGAAATGTTTTAAATAATTCTATTAAGGAAATTTGGAATTCTTCCGAAGCTTTGAGTTTAGTTCATCCCTCACAAAATAATTTTTCTAGTGACACTGTATGTAAATCTTGTAATAATTTTGAAATTTGTAGAATGGGAGCGGGAGTTTGTTATAGTGATATAATATCTTTGTATGGTGAAGACAAATGGGATTTTCCTTCTCCAGAATGTCCTAAAGCACCGAAACCAAATTACATTTCTTATTTTGAGTAAATATAAATTGTATGAAATTAACTTTAATTCTATCCGCATTATTATGTTTTTTTAATTCATTTATTTCTTCCCAAACTAAAGATTCTATTAAAACAAAAGAAATTGAAAAGGTTATTATTAAAGGAAAGAAAAAACAAATTGAACAGACAGAAAAAGGAATTGTACTTAATGTCTCAGGAACTAATTTAGAACAAAAAGACAATGCTTCTGAAGTTTTGAAATTTGCTCCAAATGTAAGTCAGATTTCTGGACTTAAAATATTGGGAAGCAGTAGAATCCAAATTATTCTTAATGGTAAGGAAGTAAAAATAAATCCCGAACAATTTCAAACTTTTTTATCTTCTATTAATGCTAAAACGATTAAGAATATTGAAATTATTGATAGACCAGATGCTTCTATAGATAGCAAATACAATTCTCAAATTATTATTAACACGAAAACAGTTGAGGGAATTGATGCTTCTTTCGGGATGGGAACGAGTTATAATTTCAAATTTGGACAGAATACTGATGCTAGTATTATGGCAACGTTTGGCAAGTTGAAAATTTACAATTCAGGGAGTTTTTTTCAAAATTTTTCAAAATTTGAAGGCAATAATTTGTTGAGAATTAACGATGGAAATATTGTAAGAAACGGTATAACTGGAGGTAGTTTAAAAAGATTGGGATATAACGGAATGCTTAATTTAGATTATGATTTTAATGAAAACAACAGTCTGAGTTTTTTATATGATTATACGGTGGATGAAGATCTCAACAAAAAATTCAATTATGATTACCAGATAAAAACACCTATTATTTCTGATAGTACCATTTCTACAAAAAATTATTTTGAAAATATAGACAAAACCCATACTTTTTCTCTTCAATACATCTACAAACCGGATAAAAACGGAAGTAATCTTACTCTAAATTCTGATTATGCTATAGATAATTTTAATCTTCCTTTTGGAAGTTTAACAAATTATTATAGAGATAATTCGCTTTTAAAAATTGAAGACATTACTCAAAATACGAAACTTTCTTATAAAATTTTCACCACTTCTGTAGATTACAAGAAAGTATTAAATGCTAAAAATAACTATAGTTTAGGACTGAAATATTCAAATTCTTCTAATCTTAATATCCTTAATTTTTATGAATCTGATATTTTTATTCCTGAAAGCTCCCAGCATTTTGATTTTTTTGAGAATATTTATTCTGCCTATTTTAAATATTCATATAAACCGGGAAAGTTTTCTTATGGTTTGGGAATAAGGAATGAATTTACAGATGATAAATTCCATACTAATAAAAATTTTTCGGGAAGTCTTAATTACAATCATTTACTGCCAACAGCTTCTGTTACTTACACGGTTAATAAAAGCAATAAACTCTACCTTTATCTAGGTAAAGAAATCTCCAGACCAAATTTTTTCAGTTATGACCCCACTACTTTTGTTTCGCCACCAAACGAAAAAAGTTCCGGAAATGAAAATCTAAAACCAATAAAAATATACAAAATTCAGTCGGGATATACATTCCGACAGAGATACTCAATGATTTTACAATATACTTATTCTATAGATAACATAGTTTATATACCGAGAATGACAAATGATAATTATATTTTTACAAAACCTGAAAACGCTGGTTTCCAAAACCAGTTACTGCTCAATTTTAGTATTCCTGTGAAATTTGCAAAATTCTGGGAATCAACCAATAAATTTAATTTTGTTTATAGAGATTTTCACTTGTCCGAGCTCAATGAATTTTATAAATCCTATTATACGACCATAGAAAGTACCCAAAGTTTTTCTTTGCCAAAAGATATTTCTATAGACATAGACTTATCTTACTCAAGTCCATACAGAAATAAATACAATTATAACTATGGAAATTTTAATTGTGGATTTAGTACTGCGGTACCATTATTTCAGAAAAAGGTAAATTTAAGATTGGGCATTTTGGACATTTTTAACACCAATAGAAATAAATATTATTCAGATGTAAATGATATATATCAATACGATTATATGAAGTATAGAACAAGAGAATTTTTCATAAAGTTCACGTTCAATTTTAAATCAGGAAAAGAAACAGAAGACATTTACCGAGATTCTTCTGTGAGAGAAATTCTTAATAGAACAGGTAAATAGTATGTTTTTCACACCTCAATTTGATAAAATGGATTGCGGTCCCGCGTGTCTTGCTATGATATCTTCTTACTATGGCAAAGATTTCGGGTTGCAGTATCTCCGCGATAAAAGTTTTATCACTAGGGAAGGCGTGTCATTGTTGGGTATTAGCGAAGCATCTAAAAAAATAGGCTTCACAGATATCTCCGCTAAATTAAATGCTGACGATTTTGACAATGGACTTTTACCTTGCATTCTACATTGGAACCAAAACCATTTTGTAGTCCTTTATAAAATTTCAAAAAATATTTTTACTGGGAAACTTACTTACAAAATTGCAGATCCTGGGCATGGCTTTATCTCTTTAAGCGAAGAAAAATTTAAAAAATCGTGGCTTTCAGATGGTGAAAAAGGGGTGGCTCTGTTTTTAGAACCCACAGAAGAATTTTACAAACAAACGCCGCCACAGGAAGAAAAACTCTCCATAAAATATTTGCTGAACTATATCAAGCCCTATAAAAGCCAAATGGGCTGGATGTTTTTCCTGCTTACTATGGGTACACTTACCACTTTGGTTTTTCCTATTCTTACGCAAAAATTGATAGATGACGGCGTTAGTAAAAAGAATTTTTCAATCATCACTTACATCTTACTTGCACAGTTGGCATTTTTCTTTGGAAATATCGTCATCAATATTTTCCGTAACTGGATTATGCTCGTTGTTGGTACAAAAATTAATATTCAAATTATTTCAGATTTTTTGAAAAAACTACTTAAACTTCCTATTAAGTTTTTTGACACTAAATTAATGGGTGACTTCAACCAGCGCATTCAAGACCACGAAAGGATTGAAAATTTCCTTACCTCACAAAGTCTTATGACTCTGTTTTCCATCATTACTTTTACTGCATTTTTTGCGGTGCTTTGGCATTACGATTTTAGGATTTTGGCAGTCTATATGATACTGACGGTTATTTCGGTTATTTGGTCGCTTTACTGGATGAAAAAAAGGAAAATATTAGATTACTTCCGATTCCAACAAAGAAGTGAGAACCAAGAATCAATCTACGAAATCATCAACGGAGTTTCGGAAATGAAACTCAACCAATTTGAAGATTTTAAACGTAGAGAATGGGAGCAAATACAGCAAAAATTATTTAAAATCAATATCCGTATTCTTAAACTAGATCAAGTACAACTTTCAGGTTTTGATTTTATCAACCAATTTAAAAATATTTTGGTTACTTTTCTTTCTGCATATTTCGTTATCAAAGGCCATATGACTTTGGGAGCGTTGCTGAGTGTTTCCTACATCATTGGTCAAATGAACTCTCCTGTGAGCCAGTTGATTTCTTTCTTCCGCTCCTTACAAGATGCAAAACTGAGTTTGTCGCGCTTGAATGAAGTGCAAAATCACCCAGAAGAAGAACAAAAAGACCAAGTCCCGCTTTTAAGTAAAAAGTATACCGAGCAAAACTGCATTGAGAAAGGTATTTATTTTAGAGATGTATCTTTTCAGTATGAAGGTCCACAATCGCCGTATGTTTTAAAAAATATCAATCTTTTTATTCCCGATGGAAAGGTTACCGCCATTGTTGGAGCCAGCGGAAGCGGAAAAACTACTCTTATTAAAATGCTTTTGAAATTTTATGAACCTGTGGATGGTGAGATATTTTTTAATCATCTCAACATCAATGAAATTTCGCCAATGGATTTAAGACAAAACTGTGGCGTTGTGATGCAGGACGGGTTTATATTTTCCGACACCATTGAAAGAAACATAGCCACAAATGATGAAAAAATAAATTATGAAAAACTTAACCAAGCCTTGGAAACTGCCAATATCAAATCCTTTGTAGAGGAATTGCCGTTGGGATTAAATACCAAAATTGGTGCTTCCGGAAACGGAATTTCTGGCGGACAAAAGCAAAGAATCCTTATTGCTAGGGCAGTTTACAAAAATCCTCACTTTATTTTCTTTGATGAAGCAACCTCTGCTCTAGATGCGGAGAATGAGAAAATAATACACGATAATTTGCAATCTTTCTTCAAAGGGAAAACGGTAATTATCGTTGCACACCGACTTTCTACGGTAAAAAATGCAGACCAGATTATTGTTCTGAAAAACGGAGAAATCGTAGAGCATGGCAACCATCAAGAGTTGGTTTCTAAGAAAGCGAATTATTTATAGATTAGGACGACTAACTCCCCAATTCCAATTGGTTTTTCACCAAATTATAATAATTCGCTTTCTTAGAAACCAACTCTTGATGGTTGCCATGCTCTACGATTTCTCCGTTTTT
>DITA01000086.1:0-2561 GCA_002422665.1 Flavobacteriales bacterium UBA6196 | reverse complement strand
GATGTTTTTCCATTGCCATTTTTTCATTAATAGGAAAATGAGCACCTATAGGATTTCCGTCAAATTTCACATCAGCAAATAACAATGCTTGCCAGAAAATGTACATTTTGGGCAAATGTTTTTCCCAGTTTACTTGGGCTATTTCTTCAAAGAAAAAACCGATTTCTGATTCTCGAACGCTTTCGTAAAAGGTATTAACGAGTAATTGTATATCTTGAGTGGTGGTAATGTCTTTCATTTTACAAAAATAGAGGTTTAAAACATCAAAAATTTATGATTTCAGTCAATTAGTTTTAATTTTGCATCATTAATGATAAGATGGATTTAGAATTTTATAAAAATCAAGCTTTACAGAAGCAAAAAGAGCACAAGAAATTTCTGGAAAATCTCAAGAAAAAAACACCGAAAAATTTAGATTATGTGGTTCAAGAAATGCATGATGAGGTTTTCGATGAGGTTGATTGTTTGTCTTGCGCCAATTGTTGTAAAACTACAGGTCCGCTGTACACCGAAAAAGACATCGAAAGAATTGCTAAACATTTGAGAATTAAACCAGCAGATTTTGAAGCAAAATTTCTAAGAATAGACGAAGATAATGATAAAGTTTTGCAAAATTTACCTTGTTTTTTTCTGAATGAAGATAACACGTGTTCTATCTACGAAGTAAGACCAAAAGCTTGCCGAGAATATCCTCATACGGATAGAAAAAAGATTTATCAAATCAATAATCTCATGTTGAAAAACACCGTGATTTGTCCCGCTGCATTTATGTTTGTAGAGAAAATGATTAGTAAAATTGTTTCAAAATAAATATAAGAGTCAAAATTAAATAAGATATAACTAAACTCACATTAAGAACTATTTTACATTGTCTATGTAAACTATTGTTTAGATAAAATTGATTTATTTCAGTTTCAATATTCTCAAAATTAATTAATTTATCCTCATAAAACAAAAATAGAATGAAAGGGAAAATCATAATGAAATATCCTACATAATTCAATTTTAAAATTAAAGCCGAAAGAAATAAGGGAAATAAAAAGAAAAATAAACCAGAACCATAGTATCTTGATACTTTGTATTTGGTAATAATTCCCCAAAAAGGATTGGATTTATATTGCAGATAAACCTCGTAATATGAATATTTAAATAAATTGATTAGGAATACTTTCATTATTCAAATATAAAAAAGTCTCGAATAAAATCCGAGACTTTCTACCGTTTTACGGGTCTTTATTTTGAAAAAATCATCAATTATTTAGACTACACCTTGTGCAAGCATTGCTTCAGCTACTTTTACGAAACCTGCAATATTAGCACCTTTTACATAGTTTACGTATCCATCTTCTTCTTTACCGTATTTTCTACAAGCATTGTGAATACCAATCATAATTTCTTTTAGTCTAGCGTCTACTTCTTCAGAACTCCAGTTTAATCTGATTGAGTTCTGCGTCATTTCTAGACCAGAAGTTGCTACACCACCAGCGTTAGAAGCTTTTCCTGGGCTGAATAAAACTTTATTATCTAAGAAATAGTTGATAGCATCTAAAGTAGAAGGCATATTTGCCGCTTCTACTACACATCTACAACCGTTTTCTACTAAATTTTTAGCATCTTCTAGGTGAAGTTCGTTTTGTGTAGCAGCAGGAATCGCTACATCACATTTCACTTCCCAAGGTCTCTTACCAGCATGGAATTCTGCAGTTGGGAATTTCTTCACATAATCTTCCGCTCTGTTGTTTCCAGAAGCTCTTAATTCTAATAAGAAATCTATTTTTTCGCCAGTAATACCGTCTTTATCATAAACATAACCATCAGGACCAGAAATAGTTACTGCTTTTCCGCCTAATTCTTCTATTTTTTTGATAACTCCCCAAGCTACGTTTCCGAAACCTGAAACTGTTACGATTTTATCTTTGAAATCTTCGCCTTTTGTTTTTAGCATTTGTTCACCAAAATATACTACACCATAACCTGTAGCTTCTGGTCTAATTAATGAACCACCATATGCTAAACCTTTACCAGTAAGAACTCCGGTAAACTCATTTCTAATTCTCTTGTATTGACCGAAAAGGTAACCAATTTCTCTAGCACCTACTCCGATATCTCCTGCAGGAACGTCTGTTTCTGGACCGATGTGTTTACACATTTCCGTCATGAAAGATTGACAGAAACGCATAATTTCGTTGTTTGATTTTCCTGTTGGATCAAAGTCAGAACCTCCTTTTCCACCACCCATTGGTAGAGTAGTTAATGAGTTCTTGAAAACTTGTTCGAATGCTAAAAATTTAAGCACTGATAAGTTTACTGTAGGATGGAATCTAATTCCTCCTTTATATGGTCCGATTGCAGAATTCATCTGAATTCTGAAACCTCTATTTACCTGAATTTCACCTTTATCATCTACCCAAGGAACTCTGAAAATGATTACTCTTTCAGGTTCAGCCATTCTCTCTAGAAGCTTCATTCCTCTGTACTCTTCTTTGGTAGCAATAAAAGGAATAACTGTAACCGCTACTTCTTTTACCGCTTGTAGAAATTCTGGCTCATTTGGGTTTTTT
>DITA01000139.1:0-8586 GCA_002422665.1 Flavobacteriales bacterium UBA6196 | reverse complement strand
GATAATTATTTTTGAGGAAAAAAAATTTTAACAATAAAAAAACCGAGAAAATTCTCGGTTTAAATATTATTGATTTTCGCGCATTTGAGCATCTAAAACGGCTATAGTTGCCAAGTTTACAATTTCATCTACACTTGCACGCATTTGTAAAACGTGAACCGGTTGTTTTAGTCCTAATAAAATAGGTCCTACAACTTGTGCTACTTTCATTCCTCTGATAATTTTATAAGAAAGATTAGCACTTTCTAGATTCGGGAAGATAAAAGTATTGGCTGGAGTTTTTCCTAATTTGGAGAAAGGATAATCCTGTAGATGGTCTGCACTCATCGCAAAATCTGGCTGAAACTCTCCATCTACAATCATATCGGGATATTTTTGATGTAGAATATTTACTGCTTTTGCTACTTTTTTAGAAGTCTCAGAATTGGCTGAGAAATTTTCGTAAGAAAGCATGGCAATTCTTGGTTGAATTGCGAAAGATTTAATCGCAAACTCTGCCATCTTCGCGATGTTGGCCATTTCTTCTGGTGTAGGATTTACATGGATAGAAGTATCAGCAAAGAAATAAGGCTTTTTATCTGATAAAATCATCATCATAGAAGCAATTTTATCTACTCCTTTTGCTTTTTCTATAATTTCTAAAACAGGTCTCAGAACGGTTCTGTAATTTTTAGAATATCCTACAATGAGTGCATCCGTGTCACCATGTTGCAACATGAGTGGTCCAAAATAATCTCTGTTTCTTACCAATCTTTTGGCAATATATTCATTTACCCCTTTTCTATTGCGAAGTCTCCAAAGCGTTTCTCTGTATTTTTTACGATTTTCGTCTTGGTCATCATCCATAGGATCTACAATCGGAACATCTAGATGAATTCCGAATTTTTCCATTTGTTCTTTGATGAATTTTTTCTCTCCTAATAAAATAGGATGAGCAATTCCTTCTTCATAAAGAATTTGTGCAGCTTTCAATACGTTATATTCTTCAGCATTTCCTAGCGTAACACGTTTTGGGTTAGAACGTGCTCTGTTTTGCATCATTCTAATGAGTTTTTCGTCTCTACCCATTCTGTCTAGCAACTGATTTTCGTATTCTTCGAAATCGGCAATCGGTTTTCTAGAAATTCCGCTTTCCATAGCCGCTTTTGCTACTGCAATGGAAACTTTGGTTAATAATCTATTATCAAATGGTTTCGGAATGAAATATTCTCTACCAAATCCTATATTTTTAACATTATAAGCCAATTTCACCATTTCAGGAACCGGCTCTTTTGCTAATTCTGCGATTGCTTTTACAGCAGCCAATTTCATTTCTTCATTAATTCCAGTAGCTTGTACATCTAATGCACCTCTGAAAATATATGGGAAACCAAGAACGTTATTCACCTGATTAGGAAAATCACTTCTTCCTGTTGCCATAATAACATCTGGTCTCGTTGCGATGGCAAGATTATAATCAATCTCTGGAGTAGGATTTGCCAAAGCAAAAACCACAGGATTTTCCGCCATTGAACTAAGCATTTTTGCAGTCATAACATCTCCTTTAGACAAACCAACAAAAACATCTGCTCCTTCTAAAGCTTGTTCCAATGTAGAAATATCTGTTTGTGCTATAAAATCTAATTTTTCTGGAGTAAGATTATCTCTCTTATGATTAATTACTCCTTTAGAATCGCACATCAATACGTTTTCTTTTTTAAGACCTAGTGCAATGTATAATTTGGTACAAGCAATTGCTGCTGCTCCTGCTCCATTTACCACCATTTTCACTTCATCTATTTTTTTATCTGCCAATTCTAACGCATTAATTAATGCTGCTGCAGAAATGATGGCAGTTCCGTGTTGGTCATCATGCATCAAAGGAATATTAAGCTCTTCTTTCAGTCTTTGTTCTATGTAGAAAGCTTCTGGCGCTTTAATATCTTCTAAATTGATTCCTCCAAAAGTGGGCGAAATTCCTTTAACGATTTCTATAAATTTATCAGGATCTTTTTCGTTTATCTCAATATCGAAAACATTGATATCTGCAAAGATTTTAAACAATAATCCTTTCCCTTCCATTACTGGTTTAGAAGCTTCTGCACCGATGTCTCCCAATCCTAAAACAGCAGTTCCGTTTGAAATTACGGCTACTAAGTTTCCTTTGGTGGTATATTCATATATAGAAGAAGGATTTTTTTCAATTTCTAAACAAGGTTCTGCAACACCTGGTGAATAAGCTAGTGATAAATCTCTCTGCGAAGAGTGAGGTTTAGAGGGAATGACTTCTATTTTTCCTTTAGGTTCATTTCTGTGATAATCAAGCGCTGCGTTTCTAAATTGCTCTTGATCTCTATGCGTTTTATTTGACATAAATTTTAAAAAATTTAATTAAAAGTAAATTCTATATTAAAAAAAGAAGAGGAAATATTTTTTATTCCTCTTGATTGAAAATGTATTTTTTATGATACTCTACTAGGCTCTCTATAGGTCTTTGTACAATTTTTCCTACGGTAAGATTAAGTTCTGCGGCGGCAGATCTCAAAATATCTTCGTACACAAAAGCGATAGAACCAATAAAGTTAATCTCTGCTTCTCTGGCTTCTTCATAAGGAAGCACTTGATATTCAAAGAAATTTTTCATCTCATCAAATATCATATTTTGAAAATATGGATGTGATTTTTTGAGGACTACAAATTTATTAAATTCTGCGAGATAAGCATTAGCTCTAGGATTGTGATACATATTTCTGATGGCATCTTCTATGGTAAGATGATAAGTAGCCATAAAATCTTCGTGTAAATCTTTGGGTAATTTTTTCATGAAAAACTTGCGCAACAATTGTTTACCAAGCGCAGAACCACTTCCTTCGTCACCAATTAAAAAACCTAATGATGGCAAATCTCTCCTTACGGTTTCTCCATCAAAAAAACATGAATTAGAACCCGTTCCTAGAATACAAACAATTGCAGGCTTGCCATTGTAAGCTGCATAAGCAGCGGCTGTCATATCTTCTTTTACAATCACTTTAGCATGTGGAAATGCTTTTTGTAAATTAATTTCTACCAAAGCCCCATTTTCTGGAGTACCGCAACCAGAACCGTAAAAATAAATTTCTTTTAAATGTTCTTTCAGGAAATATAGATGCTGATTCTTCTCAATTTCTTGAGGAATCAAATCTGCATTAATAATATTTGGATTAAAACCGAGTGTTTCGGTCTTTTGAGAAATCTTACCAGAATGATCTAGAATTACCCAGTCACATTTTGTAGAACCACCGTCAACAATTGCAATCATACACAAACCGTTTAAATTGCTAAATTAGGAAAATCTTTTTTATTCTATGCTTTCCTCATCTTTTAGGTCTAGCCAATGGTCTATTTCATCTTCTAAATAATGAGTCTGTAATTTAAGGGCAAACATAAAATCATCTGGCACAGAAGCTCTATCTCCAGTTTCTATGTCCCATATTTCGTCTGAGAGATTTTCGAATTCTGAATAGATTCTTTTGAAGCGTGGATTGTGCTCTTCTAAGTCCTTAATTTTTTCTTGCTTATACTGAAATTTTCTGTATGGTCTCGGGGTTTTCATACTTTTACTTTTTGATTTGGTGTGGTAAATATTAATGAACAATCTGGTGTCAAGACAAAAAAATCACTTTCATATATAATTGAAAATGAATTTTTTATCAGGTTTTGATGGCGTATTTTGTAATACTAAGTTATATATTTTTTTGTTATAAAAAAATAATTAATGATAATTTATTAAACTTTAACATTTAAGTTTAAATTTGTAGTAAGAAAATTTTATGAAACAACTTTTATTAAAACAAAAGCAAGTTCTATTTTTTATTATTGCGGGAGGTTTAAGTGCGATTGTAGAAATTGGGAGTTTTAAATTATTCAGTGTTAATATTCCACGTTTTTATTCAAGTGAGACTAATTTTAACGGAATTCATTTTCCGTTGAGCAACATATTATCTACTACTTGTGGTATCGTTTTCAATTATTTTTTAAGCATTTGGTTTGTTTTCGAACGTGGGAAGCACTCTAAAAAAAGGGAATTTGCTTATTTTATGGTGATTTCTTTTTTCTCTACCATATTGAGTTTATTGTTTTTCCAATTATTCTACAATACCATCTTTAGAGATAATCTAGATATGATTATTTACACCTTCAGTCCACAGATTTTAAGTAAAATCGCTGCCATTGGATTAGTTTCTATCCTTAATTATTCGATCAAGAAAAACGTAATTTTTAATGGTTAAAAACATGAAAAGAGCACTTAATTATCTTTGGCGAGGCTGGATGGTTTTACTCGCTGGAATTTTACTTATTCTATTCTTTATTCCTGTTTATTTGCTCTCCATAAAAAAAGAACACTATAAATATGCTTACTTTTTCGTGAGACTTTGGTGTAAAGGTGTTTTTTACGGCATGGGATTCAGATATGAACTCATTAATAAGACCAACAAAAAAATTGACAGAAACCAACAATACGTTATTATTGCCAATCATACTTCGATTGTAGATATTTTTATTCCGGTTTTATTATTCCCTCATCATCCTATTTGTTTTGTTGGTAAAAAGGAATTGGTTAAAATTCCTATTTTCGGTACTATCTATAAAAGAATCTGTGTAATGGTAGACAGAAGTTCGCCCAAAAGCAGAGCAGAAGTCTATGAAAGATGCGCAGAACGTATGGAAGAAGGAGACAGCATTGTGATTTTTCCAGAAGGAGGCGTTCCAGATGACACGTCTGTCATTTTAGACAAATTTAAAGATGGAGCGTTTATTTTATCTAACAAACACCAGTCTCCTCTTGCTGTTTTTACGATTGTAGGATTGAAAGAAATGTTTCCTTTTGACCATGGAAAAGGCTATCCAGGAAAAATTAAAATTTATTTTAATGAGATTTTAGAGCCAACAAAAAACATACAAGAATTAAAAGAAGTTTCACATAATCTTATTAAATTTACCCTTCAAAATAATTAAAATCACTATTGTATCATTTCGAGAAAATAGTAATATATTTGTTAGCATAATTTCTACACAGGATTTGTAAAAATAAATTAAAAACAAAAATATGGACACTAACCAAAACAAACAAAGCTATGCTTTACCGATTGCAATGATGTTTGCACTCTTTTTTATGATTGCCTTCGTTACAGGTTTACAAAATCCGATGGGAGTAATTGTAAAAAACCAATTTCAGGCAAGTAATTTACTTTCACAATTAGGTAATTTTGCCAATTTTCTCGCCTATGCTTTCATGGGGATTCCTGCAGGTTTAATGCTGCAAAAAATTGGTTATAAAAAAACTGCTCTTACTGCAATTTTGGTAGGTATTGTTGGTGTAGCAATTACTTTCTTCTCTGGTAAAATCGAAAGTTTTGCCGTTTATTTAATCGGAGCATTTGTAGGTGGTTTCTCTATGTGTATGCTAAATACTGTAGTAAACCCTATGCTAAATACTTTAGGCGGAGAAGGAAAAAGAGGTAACCAATTATTACAATTCGGTGGTACATTAAACTCTATGGGAGCTACTATCGTTCCAGTATTAGTAGGTTATTTAATGGGAGATGTAGCAAAAGCTACTATTTCAGATGCTAATCCAGCATTATTCTTAGCAATAGGAATTTTTGTTTTGGCATTTATCGTATTATATTCTATGAGCATTCCAGAACCACACATTGTAGCAGAGAAAAGCACAGAAAAAAATACACACAGTCCTCTATCATTCAGACACTTTGTATTAGGAGCGATTGCAATTTTCGTATATGTAGGTGTAGAAGTAGGAATCCCGAATATTGCTAATCTTTATATGACTGGCGATTTACAAATTAATGCTACAACTGCAGGAACTGTAGTAGGAACATATTGGTTCTTAATGTTAGTAGGAAGATTAACTGGAGGTGTTTTAGGTTCTAAATTTTCTAGTAAATCAATGTTAAGTTTCGCAGCAGTTCTAGGATTAGTATTTGTACTTTTAGCAATCTTCTTACCAAAAGACCAAATGGTAAGTATGCCTGTTTTCCAATCTGATATTTCTTTCGGATTAGCTCAAGTTCCGGTAAGTATTATGCTATTGGTATTATGCGGTTTATGTACTTCTGTAATGTGGGGAGGAATCTTTAACTTAGCCACAGAAGGATTAGGAAAATATACCGCAGCTGCATCTGGTATTTTCATGGTGATGGTTTGTGGTGGTGGAATTATCCCGGCAGTTCAAGGTTATGCTGCTGATATCTTCGGATATGTACAGAGTTATTGGGTAGTAGTTATAGGAATTACTTATATGCTATTCTATGCATTAGTAGGAAGCAAAAACGTAAATAAAGACATAAAAGTTGACTAACATGAAAGAAAAATATGCAATTGGTATCGATGTAGGTGGTACCAACACCAAATTTGGTATCGTAAATAAAAAAGGGGAAATTCTAGTTCAAGACAGAATTAAAACCAACGAACATGAAAATGTAGAAGAATTTATAGATGATTTAGCAGAAAAACTTAATCCTATGATTGAGCAATATGGCGGTCCAGAAGCATTCGTAGGAATAGGAATGGGAGCTCCTAATGCTAATTATTATCAAGGAACAATAGAATATGCTGCTAACCTAAAATGGAAAGGCATTATTCCTATGGCTGAACTTCTAGAACAAAAATTTCATATTCCTGCTAAATTAACTAATGATGCTAATGCTGCTGCAGTAGGCGAAATGCAATATGGCGCTGCTAAAGGAATGAAAAACTTCATCACCATTACTTTAGGAACTGGTGTAGGTAGCGGAATTATCATTGATGGAAAAATCGTTTTAGGACACAACGGTTTTGCAGGAGAATTAGGTCACGTAATTGTAAGAAATGGTGGTAGAGAGCATAAAGGAACTGGACTTAAAGGATCTTTAGAAGCTTACGCATCTGCAACAGGTGTAAGAGATACCGCTATTGAATTATTACAAGAAACTCAGCACTCTCCTAGTTTATTAGAAAATTATCCTATCAATGAATTAACCAGTGAAACCGTATTTAAATGCGCAGAACAAGGAGATTCTCTAGCCAATGAAGTTTTCGAATTTACAGGTCAAATTTTAGGAGAAGCTTTAGCTACTTTCGTACATTTTTCTGCACCTGAAGCAATTGTACTTTTCGGAGGATTAACAAAAGCTGGTGACCTTATCATGAAGCCAACCAGACAAGCTATGGAAGACAACTTATTACAAGTTTTCAAAAATAAAGTTAAAATTTTGTACAGTGACTTACAAGAAGCAGATGCTGCAATTCTTGGAGCAAGCGCTTTAGTATGGTAAAAATTTTAAAAAATAAAAAATCATTATTTTGGGCAGGCTTATTGTTTGCCCAATTTCTTTTATTCTATATCTTTTCAAAAAACGAAATAATTGTTCAGCAATTCACTGCTTTTTTTCATTTCAAAAAAGAATTTCAAAATGAATTTTTCTCTCGTTTCAAGTATTCTTTTGGGGATATTTTTTATATTATTTTCATCTTTTTCCTTTTACTTTTTCTTTTCAAAAGCATTAAGATCAGAAACTTTGGCGTTCTATTGATTATACTAAATATCTCTTATTTTATTTATCAAATTTCATGGGGAATGCTGTATTTCCAAAAACCTCTTTATGACAAAAATAAAGTAGAAATCTCCACCAAAGAATTAGAAAAACTTACTTTAAAATACATTGCATTAACCAATCAAGAGAGAAAAAAAATTGAAACAAAGCATGTATTCAAAATTAAAAATATTGAAGTATTAAAGTCAAGCATACTTCATTCTCAAAAGCGCTTACCAGAAGAATATTATCCGTTTAAAACTTCAAACATTGACAACTTTAAAGCGAGCTTATTTAATCCACTAATAAGCTATACAGGAATACTTGGATATTACAATCCATTTACCACAGAAGCACAATATAACGCTGAGTTACCAAACACTTACATTCCTTTTACATTATCTCATGAAAGTGCACATCAATTAGGTTTTGCAAGGGAACAAGAAGCTAATTTTATAGGCTTTCTCATTTGTGAAAATTCAGATAGTTCTGAACTTAAATATAGCGCCTATTTATATGTGACTAAAAGTTTAATTAATGCTCTACGAAACTCTAATCCAGAGTTTGCTTCTCAATCGAGTTTATTTATTTCTAAAGAAGTGAAAAGTGATTTAAAAAACGAACGATTATTCAAAGAAAAAAACGATTCTTTTATTACCGAAATATTCTATTTCACCAATGATATTTTCTTGAAATCAAACCAACAAGAAGGTAGCGTTACTTACTCTTATTTCATTGATTTACTTGTGTTATACGAACGAAGAAAGGCATAAAAAAAGAATCACATCCTAGGATGTGATTCTAAAAACACAAATGATGAAAAAAAATTTATGCTTTCGAGCGATAGCTCATTGAAAGCGAAGCAAAAATACATATTTCTTTTATACTACCAAAATTTTTTACATCTTTTTACACTAATTTTTTATCATTATCTCATTACGAAACAATTATTTTTTTTTGACTAAAAATAGAATTAGAAAGATCAAAAAAAATATTTTTCTTGTAAAAATAGGGATCAGTAACAAAAGTTGGGGAA
>DITA01000102.1:0-15445 GCA_002422665.1 Flavobacteriales bacterium UBA6196 | reverse complement strand
ACTCTCAGTAATGAGAGTTTTTTTTTGCTTTATTAGAAAAATAATTTAGAATTTTAATATTGTAAATTACATAAAATCCTTTATTCATAATGTTTATATTGACTTTTATACAAATGTAAAATTGCAAAGTTTTCCTTTGTTTACATTTGTATTTACTTATGTAAATTATAATTATTACATTTGTAACATGAATATAAATGACAGATTTACTAAAATTTTAGAATATTCTGGATTCACCGCATCAGAATTTGCAGACGAAATAGATGTTCAGCGTTCCAGTATTTCACATATCATTTCGGGAAGAAATAAACCTTCCCTAGAATTCATTGTCAAGATTAAAAACAGATTTCCTGAAATCAGTTGGGACTGGATAATTTTAGGCCAGGGAGAAATGTTACAAAATAATTCTTCTCTATCGACTAGCGAATCAAAAATTAATCTAGAGGAAGAAAATTCTTCGCCTGATCTTTTTACATTAATTGATGAAGATTATAAAAATGAAATTTTTATTCAAGAAAATCTTCAAAAAGAAACGCCGCGAGAATTTAATACACCTTTCCCTACTCCAAAAAAAGAAAAAATAAGCGATTCTCAGCGATTAGAAGTTCAGGAAGACATTTCAGATGTTCAAAATATTGTAAATCAATCAATTACAAATTTATCTACAGAAAATAAAATCAAGAGAATTGTTTTCTTCTACGAAAACGGAAAATTTGAGGCTTTTGAACCTTAACAGATTCAATATTTGAGAATTTTAAAAATTCTTTAGTTCCATAAAATAAAAAAGCATTCCAAAAATTTTTGGAATGCTTTTATTCTTTTTTCTAGAGAGGTGATTACTTTTTGTAAGCAGCATCTTTGATTCTTGCTCTCTTACCTCTAAGATCTCTGAAGTAGAAAATTCTAGATCTTCTAACTTTTCCTCTTCTATCTACTTCAATTTTTTGTAAAGCAGGCATGTTGATTGGGAAAACTCTTTCTACACCTACATCACCGCTCATTTTTCTGATGGTGAAAGTTTTAGTAGCACCTGTTCCTCTCAATTGGATTACAACTCCTTTGAAGAACTGAGTTCTCGTTTTGTTACCTTCTTTAATTTCGTAATACACAGTAATGGTATCACCAGCTTTGAATTCTGGGAATTCTTTTTTAGCAATGTACTTGTCTTGTATGTACTTTAATAAATCCATTTTTTATAAAAAATAATTTTTGGAAAGCTAAACAACGTTCACGGCTTTCGTCAGAGGTTGATTAACAGGTTGCAAAATTATTAATTTTCTTTGAAACAAGCAAATATCTTTTGCAATTTTTATTGATAAAAACTTAAATCAATAACAAGTAAATCAATGAGTTATAGATTAAACACAAAAAACCGCCTCATTTATAAAATGAGACGGTTTAAAATTTATGAAATCTCAGGAAGATTATTTACCTTCTTCCATTCTTTTCTTCAATTCTGCTAAAGCATCGATATCACCAAGTGTAGATTTTTCTTCACCTGAAGAAGAAGCAGCTGGTTTAGATTCCTTTGCCGCTTTTTTCTCTTCATCTCTGAAGATACCAGTGTGAGATACTACTACTCTTTTGAATTCTTTGTTGAACTCGATTACTTTGAAATCAGCAGCTTCACCTTTTTTGATTTTAGAACCATCTTCTTTTTCTAATAATCTAGAAGGAGCGAAAGCTTCTACTTCAGCATCTTCGAACTGAACTTGAGCACCTTTATCGAAAACGTCTGTAGCTTTTCCTGAGTGAACAGTTCCTTCTGCATATTTAGTTTCGAATTTATCCCAAGGGTTTTCAGTCAATTGTTTGTGACCTAAAGAAAGTCTTCTAGCTTCAGTATCTAATTCTAGAACGATTACGTCTAGTTTATCACCTACAGCACAGAACTCAGATGGATGCTTGATTTTCTTAGTCCAAGAAAGATCAGAAATGTAGATAAGACCATCAATTCCTTCTTCTAGTTCTACGAATACACCAAAGTTAGTGAAGTTTCTTACAGTTCCAACGTGTTGAGAACCAACTGGATATTTAGTTTGGATATCAGCCCATGGATCTGGAGTTAATTGCTTAATTCCTAAAGAAATTTTTCTTTCTTCTCTATCTAAAGTAAGAACTACAGCTTCTACTTCGTCACCAATTTTCACGAAATCACCAGCAGATCTTAAGTGAGTAGACCAAGACATTTCAGAAACGTGGATAAGACCTTCTACACCTGGAGCAACTTCTACGAATGCACCATAGTCAGCAAGAACTACTACTTTTCCTTTTACTTTGTCACCTACTTTTAAGTCAGCAGAAAGAGCATCCCAAGGATGAGCTTCTAATTGCTTCATACCTAATTGGATTCTAGTTTTCTCATCATCGAAATCAAGGATAACCACTTTCACCACTTGTCCGTCTGAAAGGATTTCTGATGGATGGTTAACTCTAGACCAAGAAAGATCTGTAATGTGGATAAGACCATCTACACCTCCTAAATCGATGAATACACCGTAAGAAGTAATGTTCTTAACAGTCCCTTCAAGAACTTGACCTTTCTCTAATTGAGCGATGATTTCTTTTTTCTGACCTTCGATATCAGCTTCGATTAACGCTTTGTGAGATACTACTACGTTTTTGAATTCAGGGTTGATTTTCACAACTTTGAATTCCATAGTTTTACCTACGAATTGATCGTAATCTTTAATTGGTTTAACATCAATTTGAGAACCTGGTAAGAATGCTTCGATACCGAAAACATCTACAATCATACCACCTTTAGTTCTAGATTTTACGAAACCGTTTACGATTTCTCCAGACTCGTGGTATTCATTTACTCTATCCCAAGCTTTAAGCGTTCTCGCTTTTTTGTGAGATAATTGTAATTGACCAGATTTATCTTCTCTTCTGTCTACCATTACTTCTACTTCATCACCTACTTGTAAACCTTGGTTGTAACGGAATTCGTTAAGAGAAATTACACCTTCTGATTTGAAATTGATATCTACAATCGCTTCTTTGTCAGTTAATCTTACTACTTTACCGATGATAACATCAGTTTCAGAAAGATCATTAAGAGAACCTTTGTAGATTTCTTCTAAATCATTTTTTTCTTTTCTTGCATCAGCGTCAAGACCTGATTCAAAAGAATCCCAATCAAATTGTTCTGGTGCTACGTTTGCATTTAATAATGCTTCTTGGTTTGTCAATTCAGACATAATAAAAAAATTTGTATTCCTTCTTTTTTAGCTTTGGCTTAATGTGGATTCTAAAAAATACGGAAGATGTTAATTACTAATGTTTTACTTCGCCAAAACTACTTCCACAAAAGTGGTGCAAAAATACAAACTTTTTACAAAATAGCAATGCCTTTTTCTGCTAATTTTCAAAGAATTATTCCACTTAAAATATACTTAATCAAGACCTTAATTTAATGCATTATCAATAAGTTTCTGATAAACCCAAACCTTTACCTTAAATTTGCAAAATGGAATTACAACCAATTTATGAAAAACTGCAGATTCAGGAAATGAATCAAATGCAGAAATCTACCTTTCAAGCATCTGAAAACGAACAAGATATCATTTTACTTTCCCCAACAGGTTCGGGAAAAACGCTCGCATTTTTGTTTCCTATGCTTAGAAATTTACAAAAAGACATTTCGGGAATTCAAGCGATTATTCTGGTTCCGGCAAGAGAATTGGCACTGCAAATAGAACAAGTTTTCAAAAATATGGGAACCGATTTTAAGGTAACTATTTGCTACGGTGGTCACGATAAAAAAATTGAAATCAATAATCTTACCCAAGCTCCTGCTGTTTTAATTGGAACTCCAGGAAGAATTGCTTATCACCTCAAAAATAATAATTTCGAGCCCAAAACCATTAAAACTTTGGTTTTAGATGAATTTGACAAAGCTTTAGAATTGGGTTTTGAAGAAGATATGAATTTCATTATCAACTCTTTAAAAAATATTTCTCAGCGTTTTCTTACTTCTGCAACTGCGATGGATAATATCCCGAAATTTGTAGGATTAGACAACGAAAAAACCCTCAATTTTTTGAAATTAGGCGAAGCAAAACCTAATATTCAACTGAAAAAAGTGATAACGATTCCAGAAGAAAAACTGGAAACACTTTTTAAACTTATTTGCAAAATCGGGAACAAAAGAACGCTTATTTTCTGCAATCACAGAGATGCAGTGGATAGAATCTCTGAACTTTTAAGGGAAAAAGGCATCGATAGAGAAA
Source organism: Flavobacteriales bacterium UBA6196 (assembly GCA_002422665.1). Lineage (GTDB taxonomy): Bacteria > Bacteroidota > Bacteroidia > Flavobacteriales > Weeksellaceae > Cloacibacterium > Cloacibacterium caeni_C. Next base: position 11,210 of record DITA01000102.1, on the reverse strand, counting down.
CGTTTCACGGCGGAATGGAACAAGACGAAAGAGAACGTGCTTTGTTGAAATTCAGAAACGATTCTACCCGAATTTTAATCACTACCGATTTGGCTTCCAGAGGTTTAGATATTCCAGAAGTAGAATCTATTGTACATTATCAATTACCACCAAAAGAAGACGCTTTCATTCACAGAAACGGAAGAACTGCAAGAATGCGCGCCAAAGGTTTTGCTTACTTAATTATGACTGAGGAAGAAAATTTCCCTTTCATTAAAGGAAATACGCCAGAAGAAAACATCACTGAAAATTACAGAATTCCGGCAAAAACGCCTTTCCAAACGATTTACATCAGCGCAGGAAAAAAAGATAAAGTCAACAAAGTAGATATTGTAGGTTACCTTATCAAAAAAGGAGAATTAGCCAAAGAAGATGTCGGTATTATTGAAGTAAAAGACACCACTTCTTACGTTGCAGTTGCGAGGAATAAAGTAAAGGATGTTCTGAAAAAACTTGCCAATGAAAAGCTGAAAGGCAAGAAAATAAAAATGGAAATCGCTTATTAAAATAAATGCCAAAGATAAATTTCTTTGGCATTTTTATTTCGTTTATTATTTAATTCCTGAAACATTCATTTTCAGTGTATAAACTGATTTAGAAGCAGTTATAAACAGGGTAGAGAAATTTTCGCCACCGAAAGTTACATTTGCCGTCCAATTTTCTGGCACAGAAATATGATGAATTTGCACTCCATTTTTATTAAAAACCGTTACTCCTTTTCCAGTTAAATAAAGGTTTCCTCTATTATCTAAAGTCATTCCATCTGAACCTAAATTGCAAAATAATTTTTTATTTGTCAATTTCCCATCTCCTTGAATGTCATACACATAAGTTTTATTAGCATCAATATCAGAAACGTACAACTTTTTCAATTTCTGACTTCCTACAATTCCATTGGGTTGAGTGAAAGTATCTAATTTGGTAATTTTACCATCAGAATTTCTGTAATACAGATTTTTTTCAGGAATTTCTTGTTTGAAATTTTTCCAATAATCTCTCACATATAAAGGGTCTGTAAAGTAAATTCCGTTGTTTTCATCTACCCATAAATCATTAGGACCGTTTAATCTTTTGCCTTCAAAACTGGTGGTTAACACTTCTGCTACTCCATCTTCGTTGATTTTCCAAATTTCTCCGTTTTCATCAGAACACGTCAGTAAATTTCCTTTTTGGTCAAAAAAAGTTCCGTTGGCTCTTCCTGTTTTATCTAGAAATTCTTCAATTTGATTGGTTTTCCAGTTCCAAACGTAAATTTTGTCATTGGGTTGATCTGTAAAATAAACATTTCCAAACGTATCAGAAGCTGGACCTTCTGTAAAGCTAAATTGGCTGGAAACAAGCTCTATTTCTGCATTTTTTTGAACCAAATCATTTGATATTATGGATTTTTTAGAAGTACAATTTACAATCAGTAAGAAAGCAAAGAAAAGTGCAGTGATTTTTTTAAACATGAGATTTAAATTTCTTGGCAAGTTACGATAGCGCTTTAAAACAAAAAAATTTCTATCTTTGAAATTCGATTTTATAGACTATGAAACTCAATTTACCAGACAAATTATACTATTCTATAGGAGAAGTTTCAAAAGCTTTCGGTGTAAATGCTTCCTTAATCAGATATTGGGAGCAAGAATTTCCTATCATAAAACCTAAGAAAAACAAAAAAGGAAACCGTTATTTTACTCCAGAAGACATTAAAAATCTTAAAATCATTTATCATCTCGTAAAAGAAAAGGGTTATACTTTAGACGGTGCGAGAATTGCGCTCACCACCAATCAAAAAATCAATGAAACGGTAGAAGTTTTAGACCGTTTAGAATTTGTAAAATCTGAACTTTTGAAACTCAAAAACTCTTTATTAGATAGAGACGAAGCCGTTTAAAAATTTTATTTAGGTTTTTTCTAAAAATTCATATATTTGGAAAAAACAAACACCATGAAACCCAAATTACCTTTTGAAATAAGGAAAAAGCAATTCTATGCTCTCTCTTTACTCGGAATTTTCATTGTTATATTTCAATTAAGCTATCTTGTTTACAAAGGAAAACAAGAAACAAAATTCCCTGAAATTCATTTTACAAATAGCAATGAACCTCAACTTTTTCTTACAGAATTTGACCCAAATCAACTTAATGAAAAGCAATGGGAAAACTTAGGTTTTACTGCTAAACAAGTGAAAACCATTTTAAAATATAAGGAAATTGTAGGCGGAAACTTCACTTCTAAAGAACAACTGAAAAAGTGCTACTCTATCTCCGAAGAAAAGTTTGCAGAACTAGAACCCTACATTCTTTTACCCGAAAATAATTCTAAAAATTCACAGAAAAATTTTACAAAATTTGAGCATAAAGAGCTCCAAATTAAAGGTAAATTCAATCCAGACGAATATTCTCAAAAAGATTGGGAAAATCTGGGTTTTTCCGAGAAACAAGCTGCTGCAATCATTAAGTACAAGCAATATTTAGGCGGAAGTTTTGTGAATAAAGAAAAATTTAAAGAATGTTTCATCATCAGTCCAGAAAATTACCAAAAACTCTCTCCTTTCTTGCTTCTTCCAGAAAAAACACCCGAAAATTTTGAAAGAAAATACCAAAATATAGCTTCCGAAAAACCTAAAATTCAATATTTTGAATTTGACCCGAACAATTTAGATGTAATTGGTTGGCAAAAATTGGGTTTTAGCGAAAAACAGGCTTTAGTTATTGTAAATTATAGAGAGCGAAATCTGAAAGGCAACTTCAAATCACTAGAAGACATAAAGAAATGTTTTGTGATTTCTGAAGAGAAATTTAATGAATTAAAACCTTACATTAAATTGAATTTCACTCAAAAAACTTCAGAAAATACAGCTCAAAACCCTCCTGAAAAGGCTAAACCAACTACTGATTTCAGTAAAATAGATTTGAATAAAATAACGTTTCAGCAACTTATAGAATTTGGTTTTGATGAAAAATCTGCTGCAAGTTTCATTGGTTTTAGAAATAAACTGGGTGGTTTTGTGAAAAGCAGTCAGATTTTAGAAACGTATAATATTGACAAAAATTTAGCGGAGAAACTTATCAATGTCTCTCCGCTAAATAATATTAATATTCAAAAGTTTAGTTTATTAGATGCTCCAGAAGATTGGTTGAAAAACCATCCTTATTTCAGATATTATGCCAATAAAATCATCTACTACAGAATTAGTTTCCCAAAAGAATCTACCATTTTTGAAAAAATGAAAGCAAAACCCGAAGATGAGGCTAAAATGCGATTGTATCTGAAATAGGCAATCACAAAATTACTTTTTCAAAAATTTATAAGAATTTTCATCAATTTTTAAAATATAAATGCCTGTTTTATAATTTGAAACATCAATGCTATTAAAATTATTGAAAGGATTATTAATTTCTTGAATTAATTTTCCCGAAACATCATAAATAGCAGCTTTTGAAACTTTAGAAAGATTTTTACCAGTTACATAAAGCTTTTCAGTAACTGGATTTGGATAAATTTCAAATGCTAATTCTACTTTTTCAGGTTCATTTGTCGCCAAGAAACTACCTAAACCTGTTGCATAATTCATTCCGTATTCTGTCCATTCAGAAGCAGTAAATTTACTATTAGGATTATTTACATTAACATTTCTGTAAAGCGATTTATTATTATTGGTATTAGAAATTCCTCTAGAACCTATAGCATCTACCGTTTCAAATAACATTTCATAATTATTGGTAGAAACAGTTTTTATGGTTTTAGTACCGTAAGAAAGTTCTACATATTGACTTCCTGTAAAAGTTAATGGTGTAGAATTGGTAACAAATTTATATTGATTAACATCTACTGCATCAAAATTAGATTTAGGATTAATAATCACAATACTTTCACCGTGAGCAATTTTCCCTTCTAATTGATAAGGATCTGATAAATAATAAGATGTAGAACTTTTAAATTCTATATTTAAATAATAGTTGCCTAAATTCACATCGTGACCAGTAAGATTGGTAATCTCAATAGCGGTATTGTAAACATCAGAAGCACTGCTTGTAGTGCCTTCTATGTATTTGGTAATCATTAAATCTTTAGCAAAATTATCACTCGACAAAGTAGTTACAGAAATTTGATTGCTATTTGGAGAAAGTAAATATCCTTTATCATAAGCTTTTACAGTCACATTATATGCTGTAGAAGGAGATAATCTATCAATGGTAACCGAATTGGTTTTAGAATATTTTACATAAGTTCCATTTACATAAACTTTATATCCTAATACATCTGCATCTGAACTTGGCGTCCACGAAAGGGTAACAAAATTCTTGCCTAGTTGCGAAATCGACAAATTAGAAGGAGCTTGAGGAGTAACTGCATCTGGTGTTTCACTCCAAATCATATTTACCCATTCTGGATGGTCTATAAAAGGATTTCTTATTTTTTGAATAGAAAATACTGCATTATTTCTATCTCTTTCTTTTTGAGAAACAGGGTCTAATGCATTCCAATCCTTAAGCATAGTAATATACCAATCTTCAAAAGCTTTTTCTTCGCTTCCATCAAGAGGCATAGTAGATATTTGATGATTATAAAGATTAAGATTTCCTTCGTATCTTACTGCAAAATACAATAAATATCTCGCCACATCTCCTTTGAATTCATCTATGGGTTCATAAACCGTATTGGTATATCCTGGTGTAGTAGATTTCCCTAGTTTACTACCATTAGTAAATGTTATATTTTCGCCATTATTTCTAGCATAAGGAAAATTACTTCTTCTTTGGTTAATTCTAGCATCAGCAGGAATTAAATAATGCATATCAGAATACATAGGATAAATTCCATAATAAGTACTTTGAGGCATTCCATGTTCCTTATTCCAACCTTCACCTTCAGCTGTTGCAGAACTTATATTCTGTGTTAAATTATAATTATAACTGTCTGCTTCCGTTGGTTTTTCAGAATAAATATCTAAAACGGTATTATCATTTTCATAATATTTATCTAAATCTGTATAAGCATACAGTGGTCCTATTTGATTGTAACTGTAAGAAAATATTTTTTGTGAAATAATTTCATGCACTTTACTTTTTAGTGCATAGCCAGTTAATCCTTCAGTTCCGTTATAATAACCAACAGGAATCTGTGCACAATAACTTATTGGCACGATAAATAAAAATAGTAAAAACTTCTTCATCTTAATTTTATGGGGACACAAATATACTACTTTATTTAACATAAAAAACAGAGTTTACCTTTATAAAACCTGACAATCAACATGTTAAAAAACAACATGATAAAAATCTCCTATTTATAAAATTCCTTCAAAAAAAAATACTTTTACGCCTAAAGTTTTTCAATTATATTTGAGCAAACAAAAATTTATGAATACAGAAATATTAAATAATCTCAAAATGATAGCCGAAACTGCAAGAGATTTTGCAGAGGTAAACATTAGACCTCACATTATGGAATGGGACGAAAGCCAAACTTTCCCCGTAGATTTATTTCATAAGTTAGGCGAAATGGGATTCATGGGAATCATCATTCCAGAAGAATACGGAGGTTCTGGATTAGGCTACCATGAATATGTTACCATTTTAGATGAAATTTCACAAGTAGACCCTTCTATTGGTCTTTCTGTAGCTGCTCATAATTCACTTTGCACCAATCATATCTATGAATTTGGAAACGAAGAACAAAGAAAAAAATGGTTACCAAAATTAGCGAGTGGTCAAGTGATTGGAGCTTGGGGTTTAACAGAGCATAATACAGGTTCTGATGCAGGAGGAATGTCTACCACTGCTGTTAAAGATGGTGACGAATGGGTGATTAATGGTGCTAAAAACTTCATTACCCATGCTATTTCTGGAGACATTGCTGTAGTAATGACCAGAACTGGCGAAAAAGGAACACCTAACAATTCTACTGCTTTCGTTCTAGAAAAAGGAATGCCTGGATTTACTTCTGGCAAAAAAGAAAATAAACTCGGAATGCGAGCTTCTGAAACTGCAGAATTGATTTTTGACAATGTAAGAATTCCAGATTCTCATAGATTAGGAGAAGTAGGTGATGGTTTTAAACAAGCTATGAAAATTCTTGATGGAGGTAGAATTTCTATTGCTGCTCTGAGTTTAGGAATTGCAAGAGGAGCTTATAAAGCCGCTCTGAAATATGCTCAAGAAAGACATCAATTCGGGAAATCTATTTCTAATTTCCAAGCGGTAAATTTTATGTTAGCTGATATGGCAACAGAAATAGATGCCGCAGAACTACTCATCCAAAGAGCATCAGAACTTAAAAATAATAAGCAAAAAATGACCAAAGAAGGCGCAATGGCTAAACTGTATGCTTCTGAAGCTTGCGTTAGAATTGCGAACAACGCTCTTCAGATTTTCGGCGGTTATGGCTATACTAAAGACTTCCCAGCGGAAAAATACTATAGAGATTCTAAACTTTGCACCATAGGAGAAGGAACATCTGAAATCCAAAGATTAGTAATAGGTAGAGAAATTACAAGATAATTATTAAAATCATTTATAAAATCGCAGAGATATTTTTCTCTGCTTTTTTTATTTATTACTTTTGAAAAAAATAAGTTTCCCCAAATGAAAAAAATTGACAGTTTAAACCAAGTTGCAGAATTTCATAGAACTTTTAACGCACCTATTTTAGAGAATCCTCAGATTCCTTCTGCAGAAAGATGCAACCTAAGAATAGCTTTACTTCAGGAAGAATTAAACGAACTGAAACAAGCCATTGAAGACCAAGACATCGTAGAAATTGCAGATGCACTTTGTGATTTACAATATGTACTTTCTGGCGCAGTTCTTGAATTTGGTTTAGGCGAAAAATTTGTAGATTTGTTTAATGAAGTACAACGTTCTAACATGTCAAAAGCTTGTGATACAGAAGAACAAGCCCAAGAAACCGTAGAATATTACACTTCAAGAGGAGAAGAAGCTTATTACGAAAAATCTGGAGATAAATATAATGTACACAGAGTTTCAGACAATAAAGTTCTAAAAAACAAGTACTATTCTAGTGCAAATCTCAAAAGTATTTTAGAAAAATAAACACAAAATTTTGAAAAAAATGAAAAAAATAATCACATTAATTATTTTAGGTATGGCACTTAATTCTTGCGCTCAAAAAGTAATCATCAATAGAGAAGTAGACACTCCAGAATACGGAAAAATGCTTCTAGGAAGCCAATCTTTAGACCAATTTCAAAAAGAGCCTTACAAAGCTTGGTATGACGAAAATTATACCATCTATCCTATCGATAAAACTGCTCTAGAAGGTTTAAAAAAAGAAAAAATTAATTCATATAATATCATCGTATTTCTAGGAACTTGGTGTGGAGACAGCAAAAGAAATTTCCCTAGACTGATGAAAATTTTAGAAGAAACCAAATTCCCTGAAAGCAAACTCCAAATCATCGGGGTAAATAGACAGAAACAAGCTCCAGATGGTGAAGAAGTAAAATATAACATTACGCACGTTCCTACCATAATCGTAGAAAAATATGGCAAGGAAATTGGTAGAATAACCGAAGAACCAGAAACTGGTTTTATTGAAAAAGATTTATTGAACATTATCAAAAAATAATGAATTATATTAAACAAATCATTGGTTTTACACTAGGCGTAATCCTTACTTTATTGCTCGTTTATTTTTTTAGAAATATTGGCAAAAATGACGACCAAATTTCTACAGATTACTATGTGCTCACCAACCAAATTTCTAAAATGAATAAAATGGTGGTGATAGAACAAGATTTTTCAAACTTGCAAAAAACCAAAATCACCAATCAACTTTTTGGAATTAAGGGTTTACCTTCCAGCGAAAAAGAAATTGTGATTTTTACCAAAGCAAAAGCACAAGTCACTTATGATTTGAAGAAAATGAAAATCGAAGTAGATTCTGCTGATAAAAAAATGATTATCAAAGAAATCCCAAATGCTGACATCAAGATTTTTACTGATGCAGAAATCACTTCGCTTGACGATTCATTTTTCGACCGTTTTTCTGAAGAAGATTTCAAAAGAATCACCAATAATGCTAGAAAAAATGCCGAAAAAACTGTTGACCAAAACAAGTTGAGAACAGAAGGCAGAAAACAATTGATGACGAACTTGAATGAAATTTTCGTTTTAGCGAAAGCATTGAATTATGAAATCGTAGACGAAACGCAAAGTTTTGATTTGTCTAAATTCTAAAAACTTTTTAAAATATTGTGTAACACATTTCCTTAGAATTTTCCAGAATTTTGAATAACTTAAAAATTCAAAAATCATGGAAAAAGATAAAAGAAAAAATACAGCAGAAAATAACGCGCAAAACGCTAAACAAAATCAAGATTTTCCTAATCTGCCTCAAACTCCAAGATTAGAAGGCGCTTCTAAAGTTGAAGAAAANNAAGATGGCAGAACAGACAATACCGAACAAAATAAAACCGAAGCGTAATTTCTTCGGTTTTCTATTTTAAGTTCTAATATTAGCTCTGAATTTAAGAAACATCAAAAAAAATCCTTATTTTTGCACATTATTAAAATTAGGATTCCAAAATGATTAAAATTACTCTTCCAGACGGAAGCATTCGTGAGTTTGAAGGTGTAGTTACACCTCTAGAAGTTGCAAAATCTATCTCTGAAGGTTTGGCTAGAAACACTATTTCTGCTGTGGTAAACGGCAAACAAGTAGAAGTCACGACGCCAATTACAGAAGATGCTACGCTTACGTTGCTCACCTGGAATGATGATTTAGGAAAGAAAGCTTTTTGGCATTCTTCAGCACACATTTTGGCTCAATCTATTTTAGATTTTTATCCAAATGCTAAATTAACGATTGGTCCTGCAATTGAAAACGGGTTTTATTATGATGTAGATTTCGGTGATGAATCTCTTTCGGAAAAAGATTTTGAAAAAATCGAGAAAAAAATGCTCGAAAACGCCAAAAAAGATGCGACTTTCAATCTTTATTCTGTTTCTAAAGCAGATGCACTGAAAGAATACGCAGACAATCCTTACAAAACTGAATTAATAGAAAATTTACAAGACGGCGAAATCACTTTCTGTTCGCATGATAACTTTACAGACCTTTGTAGAGGTGGTCACATTCCAAGTACAGGAATCGTAAAAGCTGTAAAAATTCTTAATGCAGCGGGAGCATATTGGAGAGGAGACGAAAAAAATAAGCAATTGACTAGAGTTTACGGAATTTCTTTCCCTAAACAAAAAGAATTGACAGAATATCTAGAAAGATTAGAAGAAGCAAAAAGAAGAGACCACAGAAAACTAGGAAAAGAACTTGGGATTTTCGCTTTTTCTGAAAAAGTAGGTGCTGGTTTACCACTTTGGTTGCCAAAAGGAACTGCGCTAAGAAAAAAATTAGAAAATTTCCTTTCAGAAGCTCAGAAAAAAGGCGGTTATGAGTTTGTAATGACTCCTCATATTGGGAATATTGAATTGTACAAAACTTCTGGTCACTATGAGAAATATGGAGCAGATTCTTTCCAATCGATTAAAACTCCAAACGAAGGCGAAGAATTTTTCTTAAAACCTATGAACTGTCCGCATCACTGCGAGATTTATAAAACTTCTCAATGGTCTTATAAAGATTTACCTAAGAGATATGCAGAATTCGGAACGGTTTATAGATACGAGCAATCTGGTGAATTACACGGTTTAACCAGAGTAAGAGGTTTCACTCAAGATGATGCACATTTATTCTGTACACCAGACCAATTATTAAAAGAATTTGAAGATGTAATTGACTTGGTTCTTTACGTTTTCAGAAGTTTAGGATTTGAAGATTTCGTGACTCAAGTTTCACTTAGAGACAAAGAAAACAGATCAAAATATATCGGTTCAGAAGAAAATTGGGAAAAAGCAGAAAATGCAATCATCACTGCTGCACAAAATAAAGGTCTTAAAACCATCGTAGAATACGGAGAAGCAGCTTTCTATGGTCCTAAACTAGACTTTATGGTAAAAGATGCTTTAGGCAGAAGTTGGCAATTAGGAACCATTCAAGTAGATTACAATTTACCAGAAAGATTTGACCTTTGGTACACTGGTAATGACAATGAAAAACACAGACCAGTAATGATTCACAGAGCACCATTTGGTTCTATGGAACGTTTCATTGCGATTCTACTAGAAAACACTGCAGGAGATTTCCCACTTTGGCTAAGTCCAGACCAATTTATCATTCTGCCTATTTCTGAAAAATATGTAGATTATGCTAAAAAAGTTTCACAATTATTAGAAAATCACGATATTAGCGGATTAATTGACGACAGAAACGAAAAAACAGGTAAGAAAATTCGTGATGCAGAATTGAAGAAAATTCCGTTTATGTTAGTGGTAGGAGAAAATGAAGAACAAAACGGTACCATTTCTGTAAGAAGACGTGGAGAAGGCGATTTAGGAGCGATGAAATTAGAAGATTTCGTAACCTATTTCAAAGAAGCGGCAAAAATCTAAGAAATTTTAGATTTAATTATAGAAGAATTTTGTTTTAATTTAAAATTCAAAATCTATAATTTAAAATTTTTAAAAAGAATTAACTTTAAAATTATACAACTATAGCACAGAAATTTAACAACAGAGGAAGAGGACCTATGCGTCGCCCTGTACAAGAAGACTTACATCAAATTAACGAAAAAATCCGTGCAAAGGAAGTTCGTTTAGTAGGAGATAATGTAGAACCAGGAGTGTATCCTTTAGCAAGAGCTATTGCAATTGCTCAGGAACAAGATCTTGATTTAGTCGTTATTTCAGATAAAGCAGAACCTTATATCTGTAGAGTTCTTGAATACAAAAAATTTCTTTACGAACAAAAGAAAAAACAAAAGGAACTCAAGGCTAAGCAAGTAAAAGTTGTAGTTAAAGAAATCAGATTCGGACCTCAAACAGACGATCATGATTTCGAGTTCAAGAAAAAACATGCCGAGAAATTTTTAGAAGAAGGCTCTAAATTGAAAACGTATGTTTTCTTCAAAGGACGTTCTATTATCTTCAAAGACCAAGGTGAAATCTTACTTCTAAGACTCGCTCAAGAGCTAGAACATGTAGGAAAAGTAGACCAAATGCCTAAACTAGAAGGTAAGAGAATGATTATGATGATGAGCCCTAAAAAAGCTGCAAAATAATCTTTAATTAAAAAACAATTATACATCAAGGGATTTCTCCTCTGAA
>DITA01000063.1:0-6477 GCA_002422665.1 Flavobacteriales bacterium UBA6196 | reverse complement strand
AGAAAAATCTTCCGACCATGACTAAGAAAAAATCTCGCTTTTTGTTTATTTTTTCACCAGCGTTACAAGCTGACCTTCGAGTTGTGTAATGGCATCAAAAATCTGCTTAAATGCAGGGTAATATTCTCTAGGGAAATTATCAGAATCTATTTTAACTGAGGTTTCTACAGTGATTTTATTACCTTCAGTACTTACTACATAAGAATAAACAATTCCATCATCTTCGGTCTTAAATTTTTTAGACTTCGGAAGATTTTCAAATTTATAGTTATCTGGAATGGTAATTACCACTTTTTTCACCGTTTCATAAGGAGAAAGAAACTCTATAGGATATTTTCTTTCTTCGGTTTGATTAAACTCGTGGTTTTGGCGGTATAAAAATAGCAGTGGATTGAAAATTAATTTACCCCCAACTCCATCTACAAAACCGTCTGTATTGAAATCAAAACTGGTCTGAAACTCATTATCATTTACTACTTCTGATTTATAATTATTAAAATTAAAGGTGTATCTTTCTTTGTACTTTTTCTCGTAGTCTTGTTTATTGTCTACATATTCGTCATAAGCAAGAATCGCAAAAGTTTTAGTATCTCTATCTTTAAAGTTGCCTTCAAAAGTAGTATCTTCATTCAGTTTAGCATCTACATTAAGATAAGTTTTACTTTCGATGAAATTATTAATTTGTAGAATTTCCGCTTTTTTATCTTTTAACAGAATAGCGTTATAGTTATAAGCTCTTGGTGGCAATAAGTTTGGCAAAGAAAATTTAGAAGTTGCATCATACAAATAGTAATTACCATTATCTTCTAAACAAGCTACTACATAATTAGGAGCACCAATTGTAGGAAATGCAATATTCAAAATTCCTCTATTTACAGTATTCATAATCATTGGACTTACATTAAGGCCAGCTTCTCTCATCAGCATAATTAAATAAAGATTAATCTCTGCACTATTTCCTATTTTAGAATCTATTAAGCTTTTTATACCATCTCCTGTAAATAACCCAACATTTCCGTCCCACGTATAAGTTGATTGCACAAATTTCAGAATTTTATTGGCTTTTTCTTTGGGAATAGGTATATTCATAATATCTTGTGAAAGCACATTTCTTGCCAAAGATTTTTTACTTAATTGTCCTCCAAAATCATCATAATCTTTTAATTTATCTCTTACATCATCCCAAGTTGTAGCGTAAGATTTAAATGTATTATTAAAATTGGTAGAATTTAACTCTGGTCTTATATTAGTGATGTAATTTCTATCATTCTTAACAAAATTTTCGGCTTTAAAAGGCGGTACATTTTCAAAACCTAGCCTCAAACTGTAGTAATCCTGACCATACATCATTTGAGCTTGATCTTCTTTATATTTTGGCATTAATCCTCCTTGAAAATTATAATTGTACCCAAAAAATTTAGGAAAATCAAAAACGTATTCTTCATAAATAACAGGAATATCAAACTCCAAATAAGTTTTGTCAAGCAATTGTAAAAAAGGAGAATTTAATTGATATTGATATTCTATGATAGATCCATCTTTTACATTAGGAAACGTGAATTTTTGAATAAATCTATTTTTTTGTTCTTTAGACTTAAATTTTGCGTCTTTTTCTACTTTAGAACTAACGACTTTATCATTTTCTAAATTGTAAGTTACCGCCTTCAATCCAGAAACATATTCTCTTTCTCCATTTCCTTCATATAAAGGTATTTCAACATCTAGATACTGAGAAGATTTTTCTTTATTGTAAATTTTAATTCTTTTAAAGACTTTGGTTTCTAATTCTCCATTAATAATCAAATTACTAATAGAACTGTATAATATTTCTGCATGAGCATCTTCTTTGATGGTAGATTTCGTTTTAGAAAGTTCGTTTTTATTGAACTCTGGATATTTCATAAACTTGTGCTGCGAAAACACAAACATTGAAATAGAGAATAAAAAAACAGTAAAAATTTTAGTCTTCATGGATTATATTTTAGTTAAAAGAATTTTAGTATTATCTAGGTTATTGGTTTTTTTTCTGAATTCTATATATTCTTTATATTTTTCTTTAGGATAAATATTTTTCAGAATCGTAATTTTTCGTTGAGTGACTAATTTGCCATTTTCCATAGAAAATTGGAGAGAATAGCTACCAAATTCTGAATTTAACTGTACAGATTTTGGAACTTCTGCCAACTTAAATCCTTCTGGAATTTCTAGGGAAAAATTGTAAGTATCTTGATAAGAAAAATAGACCTCTAATGGTAATTTTCTGTCTTCGTGACTAGTAGTTTGCATAAGATCTAAGAACGGCATTGCTCTTAAAATGATATCATTTCCTAATTTTTTAGAATAATTTTTCGCTTGCAACTTCACTTCATAATTTATCAGCGCTTCATCTCTATTATTAGTCACATTATTAGCCTCTAGATTTTCCATATTAAGGTAATAAAATCTTTCTTTAAGCGCTTCTTTTACCTCATCTTTGTTAAGCGTAGTCAGTGGCATTTGGAAATCATATTGCGCCCCAGAAAATCTAAATTTAGCATCCACATTTATGCTATTATCTGGATTTAGTTTAACTTCAGCATTTAGAATTTCACTACTTTCTTCTGGTTTATATGTAGGTGTATTGACTAACTTGATTTCATTTTCAGAAACTGCCATTACATTTCTATTGAGAGATGTATAATTCAAATGATTAAAAGCAATTTCTTGTGAAGTATTTTCTAACCAAATGTTTCCTTTTTCTGTAGGAATCATGAGAATCGCATGATTTCCAAACATTTTTGGAAAATCTTCAGAAAATTTTATCGGAGAACGATCATCTGTGATGATACAGTAATAAGATTTAATTCCTGCAGCTTGTAATAAGGTTCTCATGTAATTGGTTAATGCTTTACAATCACCGTATCCTTTTTTTCTAACATCTTCTACCAACATAGGTTTCCAACCACCAATTCCTATTGCTACCAAAACATATCTGGTTTTGCTCTGCATGTATTGGAAAAGTTTTTTCACCTTATCATGAGTACTTCCTGTAAGATTAAGTGCTGCAACTTCTGCTTGAAGCGCAGGTGTAATTTCTGAAACAGGGTTGATTAGATTTTGGTAATACCAATTCCCAAATTCATTCCACTGAGTAAGATTTCCTTTCTTGCCTTCTAATGAAAATTGATCTAATGAAAACTCAGCTTTTGGTAAAAAATCTATCAAACTAGGTGAACGAGGCTCATCTTCTACTGCTGGAACATTTGAAAAACTGTAAAAATATTTTTGTCCATTTTCTGTAAATGAAATTTTCGCAAAATCCGCTTCATGAACCTTAGTTCTTAATCTGATTCCAGATTTATTATTAATCGCTAAACTTGTTTTTTCTGTAGAAATATTATAGCCATCAATTGGGAAAAAATCTTGCATAAAAACCGTATTTCTTGTTTCTGTAGTATAAGAATATTGTATAGAATACGGATAAGTGATTGACATGTAATTCAGAAACAAAATTCTGCTATCATCATAAAAAGAAAAACTAGGACTATGACTAGCATCTATAAAATCACTTTTAGAATATTTCTTAATTACTTTACCATTTTGGTCTAAAATAGACACTTTTATATTGCTTACCGAAACACTTTTATCATAAGGAATACGAATACTCGAAAAATTATCACCAGATTTATTCAGTATGGTAATAGTCTTATTGTAAGTCTGCACCATATTATCTATGGCATTAATATCAATAGTGGTTTCATCATTTCTTACTACAGCATTGGCTTTATGAAGTAAATTTTCTGAAATCGCAGAAACCGCATAATTTTGAGAAAATAGTAAAGTACTGAAAACAAGAAAGATAAAAGAGAAAAGCTTGTTCATAAAATGGTTTTGATAGTTTTTGCTAAATTTATAAAAATTCTTTTATTAAACAAACCTTTAAGAACTTGATAAAAATCACAAAAAAAAGCGAGAAAAAATTTTCTCGCTGTGTGAATTAAAAATTAAAATAAAAAGTTTATGAAGTTTGTGTTTTACTGAGGTGTATTTTGTGGTTTCATTCCGCCTTGTTTTCCTCTTTTTCTCATGGCTTTATTTTTCCATGCGTCTCTTTGTTTCTGCATGTTTTCTAATCTTTGTTTTTGCCATTTATCATATTGTTCAGGCGAAAGGATTTTTTTCATTTCTGCATCATGAGCATCTCTTTTCGCTTGCATTTCTTGTTGTCTTTGCTTTCTCATTTCTTCCATTTTTGCTCTATTCGCTTCTCTTTCTGCATTATTTTTTTCCTGTAAAGCTTTTATTTGTTCCACTTGCTTTTTAGAAAGATTAAGTTCTGTGGTCATCTTGTTTAAATGAGCTTGTTGTCTTTCTTTCGATTTCTGAACCATTTCCGCTTTTTTAGCTTCTCTTTGTTCTGGCGTAAGTTTTTGTCTCTCTTGTCCGAACATGAATACTGCACCAAAAATGGCTGCACTTAAAATTATTTTCTTTGTCATTTTTTTGTAATTATTTGGTTAATTATCTTTTTGATGACAAAACCTTACAAAGGTTAAATGCTGAAAAGCTAAAATTTTGTTAAAAAAACTTAGCTATATTTTTCGATGAGGTTTTTAATAACTTCTTCTGTTTCATCAGGAAAATTGACTTGAATGGGTTCTGCATTTTTGAGCCAATGATTTAATTTTTGGTCAAATTCTTTCTCACTCCAAATCACAGTTGCTCCCATTTTTTCGGCAGCCAAAGCATTGCATTGCTGTTCATACTGATGAAACATAGGCACACACAGAAGTTTTTTGCCCAAGAATAAAGCTTCAGCGGGACCTTCGAAACCGCCACCCGTTAATAATCCTTCTGATTTTGCTAGAGATAGATTAAATTTTTCATTATTCACCTTATAGATTTCTACATTTTCTTGAGAATAATCTACGCGAGTATGTTTAGAAAAAACTTGAAATTTTTGGTCTGGATGCTTTGATAATTTTTTCAAAATAAATTCATCTGAATAGGCAGGAAGATAAACCGTGTAATGTCCTAAATTTTCTGGTTTTAAGTTCCTTATTTCCGAACGAATGACTGGCGTTCTGATAAAATCATCATATGGCTCGAAGTGAAATCCCACTTTATCAGTAGCTGGTGCATAATTTTTGAGAATGATTGCACCCAGATGAATTCCAGAAATAATAGGCGTTTTAGGAGACAAAAATGCTGATTGATGACTCAGCGCTACCGATTTTTTCCCTCTCAGTTTACAAGCCCAAGCGGTAACAGGTTCAAAATCATTAATCACCAAATCATAATCTTTCACTGGGAGATTTCTAATATCTTTTATTAATTGTGAAAAATCTGCTTTTCGGAAACTGCCTCTATAATCTATTCCACCCTTGGTTCCGAAATCAAAACCGAAACCTTTGAACTGATATTTTATTTCTTCATCTAGATTTACGTCGGCTTGAGTTCCGCTGATGAGAATATCAAGTTCACCATATTTTTTGAGGATGGGAATAATTTCTCTTGCTCTGGAAACATGTCCGTTTCCTGTTCCTTGAATCGCATATAAAATTTTCATAACTACGAAGTTAGAACAAAAATTTTCTCAAAATTCAAGTTTAAATAAATTTAATGTTAAATAAAAAAGCGAAACTAAAGTTCCGCTTTTGTGTGAATGTAAAAAATTAGTTTGATATGAAGAATTACTTCTCATATTTAACATAATCAAATCTCGTGCCTAAAAATTGGTTTATGTTTTTTATCATAAAAAATGAGGAACAATAGAATCGTTCCTCATTTAAAAATCAAAATATTGGTATGTAAAAGTATGATGTTTCTATCTAAATCCGCCACCTCTGTTTCCGTTTCCGTTGCCATTTCCTCTTCCATTTCCTGAAGAACGATTTTCTGAAGCTTTGTTTTCTTGACCTTGACCTCTGAAACCACCACTTCTTACTGCGTCATTTCCTCTGTTTTGGCTTTCACTTCTTTGAGGAGAAACACTTCTGAAGCCTTCATTTCTAGATGGTTGTTGATTTTGGTTCCCGTAGTTTCTGTCATTATCATTTCTAGAATCGGAACTTCTGAATCCACCATTATTTCTAGGTCTTTCATCAGATGAACCTGATCTAAAACCTGAATTTTCTCTAGATTTCTCGAAATTTCTATTGTCATTATATGCTCTATCATTATTTCTGAAACCTCCTGTTCTGTAAGCATCATTTTTAAATGTTCTTACATCTACATTTCTATATCTTGGAGTCACATAAACTGTTGGTCTATAATGTTTCACTCTATAATTTTGATAGTAAACAATTGGGTTATAGTTTCTATAATATCTTTGGTAATATACTACGTAAATTCTAGGACCTAAAATTCTTTCTAATGCAATAAATCTGTCATAATACCATCTGTTAGGATTATATCTGTAATATCTGTGCCAGTTTCCGTAATTAGAGAAACGTGAGTTTAAAATTCTTATCTCTCTGATTTGATAAGGAGAAAGCC
>DITA01000134.1:0-4871 GCA_002422665.1 Flavobacteriales bacterium UBA6196 | reverse complement strand
CCAGAAAACACGGTCTAAAGGGAAACGTAATCATAAAACTAGATACAGATCAACCAGAATTATACCATAAACTGGAAGGGATTTTTGTAGAAGTGAACGGACTTCTCGTGCCTTTTTTTGTGGAAAAGCAACAATGGGGAAATGATAACTCTAAAATCATTACTTTCAAGAATTCTTCTGAACAATTGGTAGAGCAAACTATTGGCAAGAATGTTTTTTTACCACTTTCTACCTTGCCAAAACTTTCAGGGAATCAATTTTATTATCACGAAGTCATTGGGTATGAAATCAGAGAAGAAGATGGTAAATCTTGCGGAAACATTGTAGAAATAAACGACCAAACTGCACAGCATTACTTTATTCTAAAATTAGCAGACAAAGAAATCATTATTCCGATTATTAAAGGTTGGATTCTAGAAGTAAACCGAGAAGAAAAATTTATCAAAATGCAATTGCCAGAAGGTTTGATGGATGTTTTCTTGACGCCTGCCAAGAATGACGAGCAATAAAATTATTCTTTTCGAAAACTAATTTTTAAAACCGTAAAAATCTCCGCGTTACATCAAAAATTACGCCAAAATTTCTTATTTTTGCTGAATAATTATGAAGTCATGAGTAAGAAGACCATTAAAGAAATTTTAGGAGATTATAAAAAACTTTTACATCACGATATTACCATTCAAGGTTGGGTGAGAGCATTCCGTTCTAACCGTTTCATCGCGTTGAATGACGGTTCTACGATAAACAACATTCAGATTGTAGTAGATTTCGAAAATTTCGACGAAGAAATCATCAAAAATATTAAAACTGCTTCTTCACTTAAAATTACTGGTGAGGTAGTAGAAAGTGAAGGAAAAGGTCAAGATATTGAAATTATTGCAAAAAAAATTACAATTCTTGGCGATAATTTCTCTGAAGAAATGGAAAAAACTGTTCTTCAGCCAAAGAAACATTCACTTGAAGTTCTTCGTGAGCAGGCGCATCTTAGATTCAGAACCAATCTTTTCGGGGCGGTTTTCAGAGTGAGAAGTGCCGTAAGTTTTGCGATTCACCAGTTCTTTAACCAAAATCATTTCTTCTACATGAACACGCCAATCATCACAGGTGCCGATGCAGAAGGTGCTGGTGAAATGTTTGGAGTGACGAATTTTGATTTAAACCAAATTCCAAGAGATGAAAACGGTGACATCGATTTTGCACAAGATTTCTTCGGCAAAAAAACCAATTTGACGGTTTCTGGTCAGTTAGAAGCGGAAACTGCAGCAATGGGATTGGGCAGAGTTTATACTTTTGGCCCGACTTTCCGTGCAGAAAATTCTAATACTACTCGTCACCTTGCCGAATTTTGGATGGTAGAACCAGAAGTGGCTTTCAATAATTTGGAAGACAATATCGATTTGGCTGAAAATTTCTTGAAATATGTAATTGGCTATGTTCTAGAAAATTGCAAAGATGATTTGAAGTTTTTAGACCAAAGATTCGCCGAAGAACAAAAACAAAAACCAGAAAAAGATAGAGCAAAAGAAGGCTTGATAGAAAAACTAGAAAACGTAATTAAAAAGCGTTTCATGAGAGTTTCTTATTCTGAAGCCATCGAAATTCTATTGAATTCTAAAGAAAATAAAAAAGGAAAATTCCAGTTCCCAATTGAAAAATGGGGTGCAGATTTACAATCAGAACACGAACGTTATTTGGTAGAAAAACACTTCGAATCTCCAGTCGTTTTATTTGATTATCCTAAGGAAATCAAAGCATTCTACATGAGATTAAACGAAGATGGAAAAACCGTAGCAGCAATGGACGTACTTTTCCCAGGAATTGGAGAAATCATTGGTGGTTCACAAAGAGAGGAAAGATTATATGTTTTGAAAACCAAAATGCAAGAAATGCACGTAGATGAACACGAACTTTGGTGGTATCTAGATACTAGAAAATTCGGTTCTGTTCCGCATGCTGGTTTCGGTTTAGGTCTAGAAAGATTAATCCTTTTTGTAACGGGAATGACTAATATTAGAGATGTAATTCCTTTCCCTAGAACTCCTAAAAACGCTGAATTCTAAATAGAATTTCATAAAATTTTGAAATTAAAATGTAACAAAATCTGAAGCCAAAAACTTATTTTTGACTTTCTAAATAATAAACAATGCTCAAACAAAACCTCCAAATAAAATTAGGACAAAAATTAGCTCCTCAGCAAATTCAGTTGATGAAGTTGATACAGCTTCATACGCTTGAGTTTCAGGAAGAGCTAGAGCGTGAGTTAGAAGAAAATCCTGCCTTGGAAGTCGTTAAAGAAGACGGTGGTGATGAGGACGATTTTAGCAGTTTAGATGCAGATTACGAAAGTGAAGGAAGCGAAAGCATAGATACTGATTTTGATGTAGATGAATATTTGTATGATGATGAGCCTTCTTATAAAACCGCTTCTAGCAATTTTTCTGCAGATGACGAAGATTTTGATAACGAAAGTTTATTAACAGAAGGACAGTCTTTGTATGATTATTTGATGGAGCAAATCCACCTGTCTAGTATAGACGAAGAAGACCTGAAAATTGCAGAATATATCATCGGAAATCTAGATAATGACGGGTATTTGAGACGTGAGATTAAAGCTATTGTAGATGATTTGGCTTTTTCGCAAGGGATTTATACCACTCAAGAAAAAGTAAAGGAAATTCTAGAAAATTATGTTCAAAAACTTGATCCAGCTGGAGTAGGAGCTAGAAATTTACAAGAATGCTTGTTGCTACAGATAGAGAAAAAAGTGAGCCGTGATAAAGCGGTGATTTTAGCGGGTAATATTTTAAGACATCAGTTTGATGCTTTAATCAATAAGCATTACGGCAAAATCATCAATAAATATGATATTGAAGAAAAGGATTTAAAAGAAGCACTGGAAGTGATTTCTAAATTGTCTCCAAAAGTAGGCGGGAATTTTGACACGCAAACCATCACCATCAATCAAGAAATTATTCCAGATTTTGTGATTCAAATAAAAGATGGGCAGGTTTTACCGCTTCTGAACAGTAGAAATGCACCTACACTTAGAGTTTCTGAGGAATACAAAGAAATTTTAAGCACCTATTCTCATGATAAAAACTCTGCGGAACATAAACAGGCCGCACTTTTCATCAAACAAAAGCTAGATGCTGCAAAATGGTACATAGATGCCATTAACCAGAGACAAAATACGCTGATGCAAACCATTTCTGCAATTGTGAAATTACAGAAAGAATATTTCTTAACCGGAGATGAAAAAAACATCAAACCGATGATTCTGAAAGACGTTGCAGATATCACAGGATTTGATATTTCTACCATTTCTAGAGTGGTAAAAAGCAAATATGCAGACACACCAAGTGGAATTATTTTGCTCAAAAATTTATTCTCAGATTCATTGACGAATGATGACGGAGAAGAAGTTTCGACCAAGGAAATTAAAAACCACTTGCAAGAAGTCATCAGTCATGAAGATAAAAGAAAACCATTGACAGACGATGCTTTGGTAGATGTTTTGAAGGAAAAAGGATACAATATTGCCAGAAGAACCATCGCGAAATACAGAGAACAACTCAATATTCCAGTCGCGAGATTGAGAAAAGAATTATAATAAAAAACCTTCAGCATTTACTGAAGGTTTTTTATTGCTTTATTGTTCCTGTTCTATTTTTTGCAATTGCTCTAGATTTCTGCTCAGTCTGCTCATAATAATTCCGTAAACAATTCTGTAATACAGCCAAATCAGGAGGACGCCTAAACCAATACTAATCACAATTCCAGTGATAAATCCTATCAAAGTGGCTTGGTTTAAATGAATGTTTTGAGCTTGCAACACATTCATAATGAAATAAGTAATAATACCCGAAAAAACAATCAATAAACCAATGTTGGTGAAGATAAATAAATTCACCGTTCTTTTGAACTTGATAATTTGGAGAATAAAATTTTTCAAATTGCATTCTACCTTAATTTTTAGGTAATTTCTGTAAAAAAGAAAAACAAAAATCGCGGTAATCAGTAAACTAAAGACTTTCAAAGCAAAATAAAGATGCTCAAAATTCATTTCCACATCATCATTCATTTGTACGCCTAGTTTTTCTAAAATATTAGTAAAACTATTGCTTCTTTGGGTAGAAAAAATCGTACAAATCCCTACAATGGCGAAAAATAAAAATTCTGCCAAACTTATCCAGAAAATATATTTCACATAGTTGGTAGATTTTTTGTTGAGCATTCCTTCTATTTCAGACGTGTTATACACATCAGAAACGGGTTGTTCCTGCCAAGATTTTTTAAATTGGTCTATATTGAAATCTTCATTAAGCATGTTGAGTCATCAATTCTTTAAGTGTTTTTTTGAGTCTGTTCATTTTTACACGGGCATTTACTTCTGTAATCCCTAGGTTTTCTGCAATATCACGGTAAGGCAAATCGTCTAAATACATCATCACAATCGCACGTTCTACTTTTGGGAGCATTTTTATCACCTTATAAAGCAGAGTGATTTGTTGTTGCTTTTCGTCATCATCTTCCACATAATCTCTGTGGTGAAAATCCATCAACTCATCAGTTTGAGGAGATTTCGTTTTCTTTCGGAAAAGCGTAATTGCCGTATTGAGCGCTACTCTGTACATCCAAGTAGAAATTTTGGACTGTCCTTTGAATGAGTCGTAACTGCGCCAAAGTTGTAACACAATTTCTTGAAAAAGATCCTGTTCATCTTCCAGAGAATTGGTATATAATCTGGAGACTTTTATAATAAGCCCCTGATTTTCCTTTACCAACTTAGAAAATTCTTTTTGTTTAGAATCCAATTTTTTAGAAATTAAAGAACGAAGATAAGAAAATGCGCTCATTAATGAATGCCAAAA
>DITA01000025.1:0-7030 GCA_002422665.1 Flavobacteriales bacterium UBA6196 | reverse complement strand
CATCTGCTTTATAAATATCAATACCATCAATTCCTGCAATTCCTACAAATGCTGCAAATAGTGCTAAAGCTGTAAGTGCCGCTGAAGCAATTGCAAATCCTTTTCCAGTAGCTGCAGTAGTGTTTCCTACTGCATCTAAAATATCTGTTTTTTCTCTTACACTTTTTGGCAATTCACTCATTTCTGCAATTCCACCTGCATTATCTGCAATCGGTCCAAAAGCATCAATCGCTAATTGCATAGCTGTAGTTGCCATCATTCCTGCAGCAGCTATAGCTACTCCATATAAACCTGCACAAAGATAAGAACCCCAAATTCCCGCAGAAAGTACAATCATAGGTAATAAAGTAGATTCCATTCCTACAGAAAGTCCACCAATAATATTAGTTGCGTGTCCTGTAGAAGATTGTTTCACAATACTTGTTACAGGTCTTTTTCCCATTGCAGTGTAATATTCAGTAATGATAGACATCAATGTTCCTACTACTAAACCTACCATAATCGCTCCAAAAACACCCATTCTGGTAAACTCAAAACCTCTTAATATCATATTTTCTGGAAGGATATAATTCACCAAGAAAAAAGAAGCAATTGCAGTTATAATAATACTACCCCAGTTTCCAAGATTCAATGCTTTTTGAACTTTTGCAGTAGTATCTTCTGTTTTATCTGAAATTTTAACAAAGAAAGTTCCTATAATAGAAAATACAATTCCGGTTCCTGCAATAAGCATTGGTAAAAGAATTGGAGCGAAACCGCCATAATTATCTACCGATAAAGTTTCTCTACCCAAAACCATCGTCGCTAAAACTGTAGCCACATAAGAGCCAAATAAATCTGCTCCCATTCCTGCAACATCTCCCACATTGTCGCCTACATTATCCGCAATCGTAGCTGGATTTCTAGGATCGTCTTCAGGAATACCCGCTTCTACTTTTCCTACTAAATCTGCACCTACATCTGCTGCTTTGGTATAAATACCACCACCAACTCGTGCAAATAAAGCAATAGATTCCGCTCCCAAAGAAAAACCAGTCAATATTTCGATGGCTCTTTCCATTTCGTGGGAATCTACATTGGCTTCTGGCGCGAAAATTTGTTTAATAATTAAGAATAAAGAACCTAAACCTAAAACAGCTAAACCTGCAACTCCCATTCCCATTACAGAACCTCCGGTAAAGGAAACTTTAAGTGCTTGAGCTAATGAAGTTTTAGCCGCTTCTGCTGTTCTTACATTTGATTTCGTTGCGATTTTCATTCCTATATAACCTGCTGTAGCCGAAAAAACAGCTCCTACAGCAAATGCTATTCCTATACTCCAATGAGAATTAGCATTGCTAAATCCCATAATTCCCAATAAAATACCAACCACAATTACAAAATAAGTAAGGATACGATATTCAGCTTTTAGAAAAGCCATCGCTCCATCTGCAATATGACCACTAATGGTTTTCATTCTGTCATTACCTGCTGGTTGCTTACTTACCCAAGAACTTTGAACGAAGGTGTAAAGTAAGGCTATGACACCAAAAAGAGGTACTAAATAAAATAGTAAATTCATAGAATATTAATTTTTGTTAACAATTGATGGGACTAATATAGTAAAAACAATAACACAAAAAACAAATTTAGATTTAAGATTTTTTAAGTTATGATTTATATCGTAAAGTACTGAAAATAAAACAAAAAAATCTAGCGAATATTCGCTAGATTTTGT
This sequence comes from Flavobacteriales bacterium UBA6196, assembly GCA_002422665.1. Lineage (GTDB taxonomy): Bacteria > Bacteroidota > Bacteroidia > Flavobacteriales > Weeksellaceae > Cloacibacterium > Cloacibacterium caeni_C. The sequence continues at coordinate 5,313 of DITA01000025.1, read as the reverse complement.
AAATTTACTCAAATTTCGGCTTTTACATAATTCCCCCGAATTTGTCAGAATAATCTTTTTGTGAAGCTACAATCACTTCTTTAGCATGTTCAGCTCCGTATATTTCTTCTATTCTACAAGTTGCTTCTTCGTAAGGAAGATTTTTGTAAGTTAAGAAGTAATGTTTTAGTCTGAAGACTTCAGCTTGTGGTAATTCAGAAATATCTCTGATATGACCATACACTTGATCTCCTACCATTACCGCTACGATTTTATCATCTGCTTCACCTTTGTCAATCATTTTAAAACCGCCAACTGGAATCGCATCCATCAATAAACCTCCAGAATGAATATTGTGTGAACTTAACACTAAAATATCCAATGGATCGTGGTCACCTTCTGAAACATCCACTGCTCCTTCTCTAATCGCTAATTTTTTAACTTCTTCGTGGCAATACGTTCTAGGAATAAAACCGTACAATGCTGGAATAATATTCGAAAATTTCTGTGGTCTGTCTACTTTTAAATATCCACTTTTTTTGTCTACTTCATACTTAATTGTATCTGCTGGAACTATTTCTATGAAAGTAGTTACCACATTTGGAGCATCATCTCCTGCAGAAACTCCATGCCATGGATGTGCTTTAAAATTTGGAATCATAATTATACTTGTTTCTAATATTTACAAAGTTAAGATAATAAAATGGCATCTTTTCTTAAATCTTCTATAGTGTTTGCTATAAAATCTTCGCCATTTACATAATTCATTAAAAATATGGTTTTGAAATCTTGTAAACTTGCAGTATTACTAAGACTTTCGTAAGTTTTTCTCATCAACTGAATTACATTATTCTTAGATGCTACAACATTCTCCCAAGAATTTCTAGAAATATACAATTGCTGAGAACTGTTATACTCAAATTCTTCTGTAATATTCTTTTCTAAAAGATAAATAAACTCATGAATCGCTAAGTCTTTATCAAACTTATTGACTAAATTCGATGGTTTTATTCTTTCTAAAAAAAGCGTCATTCTTTCATAGGCTTGCATTTTTAAATCTCCATTTGCTTTTACCGCTAAAAGCTTTAACTCTTTGTTTTTCAGATTAATATAAGTAAAAACAAATTGTCTCAATAAAAAAATTATTGGGAGCGCAATGATTAATGCAAAAGCATAAGGAAGCATGTTTTCAAAATTCATTTTACGAAAAATTGAGGGTGCAAAGATAGGAATAATTATTGTCTAATAAAATACGATTTAAGTAACTGAATCTTAGAGTTTTCTACGAAAGCGTAATTTTCTTCTGTCGCGCCAAAACGCCTATAAAATTCTGCAATTTCAGAAATATTACTTCCATGAAAGTTAAAATCCTTTTTTTCGATGTTTTTTCTGAAAACTTGGTCAAGAATAATAGACGATAGATTATACTTAGAAAACTTCTTATCATTAATAAAATTGACTAAAAAATCTTCTTTTTCGGATTCTATTAGATATGCTTGTGAAGCCAATTTTCCATCAAAATACAATTCAAATACTTTCAAAAGATTTTGGCTCAAAAAGTTTTTCATATTTTCAAAAGCTCGCTTTTTCAAAGAAAAATTTGAAAAACCAATCACATTTTCAGTAAAAAAAGATTCAGAATGATTCAAATTTTCGGCTTCCGTAAATTTTATTTTATCCTGCAAAGCATCTGTAATCCTTACGTTTCTTCTTCTGTGAATAGAATATTTCTTTTTTACACTTTCGTAATCTTCAGCAAATAATTTATAGTTCTTTCTAGTTTTTAAAAGAGTTTCAAACTCATTTTTGGCGTTAAAAGCATAGTAAAACACCTTATAATTTTTTTGAAAAAATTTTATAAAAGATTCATTTAATTCTGGAGTATCTTTTTCTGAAAAAATCCCTAACTGTTGAGTTTGTAAAGGCATTACTACAAAGGTAAATCCCCATTTTTTAACTAAAGGAATGGGCATTACTGCTTCGTAATCATTATCAACAAGAATTTCCCAATTTTGATGAAGCAAAAGGTCTAAATATTTTTTTTCGGCAAAGAAAATGTATTGTTCAGACTGCTCTAAACAATTTTGATATTTCTGCCAATCTACTTCTTCATATTTCAGTCGCTTTATCATAATAAACCTGCTTCTGCGAAACTGTAAAATGAATTTTCTCCAATGATGATATGGTCTAGCAATTTAATATCTAAAATTTCGCCAGCATTTTGAATATTTTTAGTCATTCTAATATCTGCTTCGCTTGGTTTTAGAACACCAGTTGGATGATTGTGCGCCACGATAATATTCGTGGAAAAATTTTCTAAAGCTTCTTTAAAAAGAACTCTCACATCTACATGAGTTGCAGAAATTCCGCCTTTTGAAATTTGAGTTTTTTTAATCAGTTGATTTTTCTGGTTCAAGAAAATTACCCAAAACTCTTCTGTTCTGAGGTCGGAAAGATGTGGCAAAAGTATTTTATAAGCCTGTTCCGAACTTTTGATAATCAATTTTTCAGGAATTTCTTGTGATGCTTTTCTTCTACCAATTTCCAGCGCTGTAGCAATAGAAATGGCTTTTGCTTCGCCAATTCCTTTAAATTTCATTAAATCTTTTATGGAAAGTAAACTGAGATTTTGCCAGTTATTGTCTACACTTTTCAAAATTTTCTGAGCCAATTCTACCGCAGATTCTTCTGTATTTCCACTTCCTAAAATAATCGCCAGTAATTCTGAATCTGAAAGCGCAGATTTACCCTTCAAAAGAAATTTTTCTCTTGGTCTGTCATCTTCAGAAAGGAATTTTATCGACATTTCTTAAGGTAAAGGTAAAGGTAAAGGTAAAGGTAAAGGTAAAGGTTGAGTTAAGGCTTGTTTTTTTTTATAAAATTAATCCGTCTTTCATGACTAATTTTCTATCTGTACTTTCTGCCAATTCTTTATTGTGTGTTACAATCACAAAAGTCTGATTATATCTGTCTCTTAAATCAAAAAAAAGTTGATGTAGTGCATCTGCATTTTTGGAATCTAAGTTCCCAGTGGGTTCGTCTGCAAAAATAATTTTTGGAGAATTGATTAAAGCTCTGGCTACAGCTACACGCTGCGCTTCACCACCAGAAAGTTCTTTTGGTTTATGCTGAATTCTATGTGCAATATGTAATTCTTCGAACAACAGAAATGCTTTATCCATAGATTCTTTTTCGTTTTTCCCAGAAATTCTCGTTGGCATCAGTACATTTTCTAAAGCTGTAAATTCTGGCAATAACTGATGATGCTGAAATACGAATCCTATGTTTTCATTTCTAAATTTAGAAATTTCTCTGTCGTTCATTTTTAGGAATGATTGCTCACCAATTGTTAATTCAGTGCCGTATTTATCTATATGTGAAGGCAAATCTAAAGTTCCCAGAATGTGTAGCAAAGTAGATTTACCAGCTCCTGATTCCCCAACAATAGAAACAATTTCGCCTGTTTTTATTTCTAAGTCTACTCCTTTTAGAACTTCTAAATCACCGTAAGATTTGTGAATATTTTTCGCTTTAATCATAGTTCAAAAATAGTAAATTGATTTTAGATTTTAGATTTTAGATTTTATATTTTTTAAAATTTTTAAAATATGGATGCTTTTATAATTTCAAAGAGAAATGAAAATGAAAGATTTAATAAAAAAATACTTTCGCGTAAGTGATTGTAGCGTAAATTCCGCAATGAAATGGCGCGAGCGAAGCGAGCGTAAATGAATGAGGAATTGCCAATAATATTTTTAATGTTTTGAAAGGAATTGGCGAATTTCGTTCCTTAATTTGCAGCGAAAAGCACGGTCTTGTTATAAAATAACTTGGGAATTGCAATAGATTTATAACAAGATACGCCAAAATAAAAAAATCCTTTCAAAAAATTGAAAGGATTTTTAATATATAAAATTGTAAAATTTTACAGTAACATAGTCAACGGACTTTCTAAATAAGTTTTAAGAGTCTGTAAGAATTGTGCACCAGTTGCGCCATCTACTACTCTATGATCACAAGCTAAAGAAAGTTTCATAGTATTTCCTACCACGATTTGCCCGTTTTTAACCACTGGTTTTTCAATAATTGCACCTACTGAAAGGATACAAGAATTTGGTTGGTTAATAATCGAAGTAAAGGTTTCGATTCCAAACATACCAAGGTTAGAGATAGAGAAAGTAGAACCTTCCATTTCATTCGCTTTAAGACCTTTTGATTTAGCTCTAGAAGCCATATCTTTTACAGATGCAGAAATTTGATTATAATTCATGTAATCTGCATTTTTAAGAACTGGAACTACTAAACCATCTGGAATTGCAACAGCTACACCTACGTTGATATTTCCGTGGTGAATAATTTTATCACCTGCCCAAGAAGAATTTACTTGTGGGTGTTTTCTCAATGCTAAAGCAGTAGCTTTAATCACCATATCATTGAAAGAAACCTTAGTATCTGGTAAACTATTCAGCTCTTTTCTAGCTTCGATAGCTTTATCCATATTGATTTCTACCATTAAATAGTAGTGAGGTGCAGTAAATTTACTTTCAGAAAGTCTTTTTGCAATAATATTTCTTACTTGAGAGTTTACTGTTTCTGTAGTTTCTCCAGCAACGAAATTCATAGCAACTTGAGCAGCAGGAGCAGAAGCTACACTTGTAGAAACTGCAGCAGTTTGCTGAACTGGAGCTGCACTTGGTTGATAATTTTCAATATCTTTTTTAACGATTCTTCCGTTGTCTCCACTTCCTTTAACGGTTGAAATATCAATTCCTTTTTCTGAAGCCATTTTTTTAGCTAAAGGAGAGATATTAATTCTTCCACCAGCAGAAGTTGTAGTAGAAACTGGTACCGTTACAGTTGTTACGGCTTCAGCTTTTGGAGCTTCTGTAGCAACTGGAGCAGCAACTTTTCCGCCTCCTGTAACAATTGCAGAAACATCTGTTCCAGCAGGACCAATAATGGCTAAAATTTCATCAACATTTGTTGCGTTTCCTTCTGAAACTCCTTGGTAAAGAAGCGTTCCTTTAAATTCTGATTCAAAATCTTGAACCGCTTTATCTGTTTCGATTTCTGCAAGAATATCCCCTTCTTTTACATCATCACCTACATTTTTGTGCCATTTAGCTACTTTTCCTTCAGTCATGGTATCAGAAAGTCTAGGCATAGTAATTACTTCTACACCTGCAGGAATTTCTGCTGAAACAGCCGAAACTTCTGGTGCAGAAACTGCAACTTCTTCTTTCTTTTCTTCTGTTTGAGAAGCAGAACTACCTCCTGAAACTAAACCAGAAATATCTTCTCCGGCATTACCTATAATTGCTAAAACGCTATCTA
>DITA01000136.1:0-4627 GCA_002422665.1 Flavobacteriales bacterium UBA6196 | reverse complement strand
TCCCCAAATTTTGGTACTGAGCCCTAGTCCCCAAATTTTGGTACTGAGCCCTGATTTTCAATCCGTAACTAAAAAAACAAAAAAGAGACATCAAATAAGATGTCTCTTTATGTTTCTTAAACTTAATTACGTTACATAAGTAAGAGGCTTGATTAAGTATTACAATGCAAATATATGTCACAATTTTTATATTTGCAAATAAAAACTAAAAATCAAATGAGAATTAACACAGTTCGAAATCATTTTTCACATCACAGAATAGATAGATATTTAATTGCAACAAGTAATAATAATCGAAGAGCAATTCGATTATATAAACATAATCTAAAAATAAGTCAATCCTTTTATCCTATTTTAAGTGTTTTAGAAATTATTTTAAGAAATAAATTAAATGAAAAATTATCTACCCATTTTAGTGATCCAAATTGGATAATTAATCAAAAAAGAGGATTTATGATTGATCCTGCATTAAGTTATAATCATCCCAGAACTGGAAGACGAGTTAATAATCATTTTATAAAAGAATCGGTAGAAAAATCTGAAAACAAATTAAATAGAGCTGGAATTCCTTTAAGTCCTGGAAAAATAATTGCCGATCAAAGCTTTAGTTTTTGGACGGAATTATTTGAATTAACTTATTATCGTATTTTATTAGGAAGACCAATTCAAATTTTCCAGCATTTACCTTCAACAACTAGTCGTGTTGATATATTAAATAGATTAACAAAAATCAGGAAATTTAGAAATAGAATAAGTCATTACGAACCGATTTGTTTTAATGGGAATACAATAGATTTTACCGAAGCAATAAATGTTTATAATACGATAATTGAATTATTAAATTGGATTGACCCTGAATTAGTAAAATTTATTAAAGATCTTGACCAAGTAAACAAAAAAATTACTAGTGCAATGCTTGTGTAAAAAAACCGATGTCTAAGATTTTAAAACCGCAAAAAATAAACAAAACCTCAACCAAAAATTGAGGTTTTTTCATTTCAAAAAAATCCTTACTTTTACTTTTATAAAAAACGAATAACCAAAATGCTAGTAAAGATTTTCGGGAGCGCTATTCATGGCGTTTCGGCGCAAACCATCACTATAGAAGTTAATGTAGACACAGGCGGAGTAGGCTATCATCTTGTAGGCTTACCAGATAATGCCATTAAAGAAAGCAGCTATAGAATTAATGCCGCACTCAAAAATGTAGGCTACAAAATTCCGGGTAAGAAAATCACCATCAACATGGCTCCTGCAGATTTGCGCAAAGAAGGTTCTGCCTATGATTTAAGCATTGCCATTGGGATTTTGGCAGCTTCAGACTTAATAAAAGCCGAAAATTTAGAAAAATACATCATCATGGGCGAACTTTCCCTAGACGGAGGTTTGCAACCGATAAAAGGCGTTCTACCCATTGCGATAAAAGCCAGAGAAGAAGGTTTCAAAGGCATTATTTTACCCAAACAAAACGTAAGAGAAGCCGCAATTGTCAATAATCTGGAAGTTTACGGCGTAGAAAACATTAAACAAGTTATTGATTTCTTTAACGAAGATATTCCGCTAGAAAGAACAGAATTTGACACCCGAAAAGAATTTCAAGAAAAAATAGACCATTTTCCTTTTGATTTTTCTGAAGTCAAAGGTCAAGAAACCGCAAAACGTGCGATGGAAGTTGCCGCAGCTGGTGGTCATAACATTATTCTCATCGGTCCTCCTGGAAGTGGAAAAACCATGCTCGCTAAACGCGTTCCGAGTATTTTGCCACCATTAACCATGAAAGAAGCTTTGGAAACTACCAAAATTCATTCTGTGGCAGGAAAAATGGGCGCTAATAATTCTTTGATGACAGTGAGACCTTTTAGAAGTCCGCATCACACGATTTCTGACGTGGCTCTAGTTGGCGGCGGAAGTTATCCTCAACCTGGCGAAATTTCTTTGGCACATAATGGTGTTTTATTTCTGGATGAAATGCCAGAATTTAAAAGAACGGTTCTGGAAGTGATGCGTCAACCTTTAGAAGACCGAGAAGTGACGATTTCCAGAGCGAGATTTTCGGTGAATTATCCTGCAAGTTTTATGTTGGTGGCAAGTATGAATCCATCACCAAGTGGTTATTTCCCAGATGATCCTAATAACACTTCGTCTCAATTTGAAATGCAACGCTACATGAACAAACTTTCTGGGCCTTTGTTGGATAGAATTGATATTCATATAGAAGTTCAAAAAGTAGAATTCGAGCAACTTTCAGACAGAAGAAAAGGCGAAAGCAGTATTGCAATTCGGGAGCGTGTTTTGAAAGCCAGAGAAATGCAAAATGTGCGCTACCAAGATTTAGACATCAGTTACAATGCTCAAATCGGCCCTAAAGAATTAGAAAAATACTGTGAACTGAATGAAGATTCTAAAAACCTCATTAAAAACGCCATGGAAAAACTAAATCTTTCGGCGAGAGCTTATGACAGGATTTTGAAGGTTTCTAGAACCATTGCAGATTTAGAACAATCAGAACATATTCTTTCTCATCATATTTCTGAAGCCATACAATACAGAAGTCTGGATAGAGAATTTTGGAATGCTTAATTTTTAAACTATATAATTTATGGAAGACAATTTACATGTAGAGAACGGCGAAAATTTAGTAATCGATTGGCGTTCGAAAGAATTTTTAAAAGAAACGGCAAAATGGACTAAGTTTTTAGCCATTTTAGGTTTTGTAGGAATCGGATTAATGGTTTTGGGTTCATTAGTAATGCTTTTTGCTCCGTCATCATTAATGTCTAATGGAGATTTTCCTTTTGGTGGAAAAATATTTATGATGCTTCTTTATTTGGCATTTGCTGTTTTATACTATTTCCCAATTTCTTACTTGTATCAATTTTCAGAAAATACTAAAAAAGCAATTGAAAACAATGACAATAACGCTATTAGAGATGCATTTGAATTTTTAAAATCTCATTATAAATTTATGGGGATTTTGACCATCATTCTGCTTTCTTTTTATGCCATTATGATTTTCATTGGACTTATTGGAGCGGGAGCTGCTGCAATGATGAATTAAGAGCTAACTAAAAGTTTTAAAACGCAAAGATTTAAAATAAAAGATTAACCTTTTTAAGAAAGCAAAGCAAAATTCGCTAGCGAATTGATAAAGCGAATGCTTAAAATCTCTATTATTGAGCGTAATAATAAAAAAATCCACCAAATTATTGGTGGATTATATTTTTCTAAATTATTTAAATTTCATTATAAAAATGGTTTTACCACTTTTTTAATTTTTGGCTTGTCTTGGTTTTCGATGCCGAGCTTATAAGAAAAACCTATACCTAAAGTTTGCTTAAACTGCATTCTTTTAATTTGGTCGTGATCGTACAATAAATCTGCACTTACATTGGCAGAAATCAATTTATTAACTCTAAAGTTCAATTGACCGTTGTAAGAAAAATCCACTCGTTCTGTATGATATAAATAATTCGCAAAGAAATTAAACTGATTTACCAAATTAATGTCTTTATAAATTTTTTGTCTGTACAAAATATTCACCATGGCTCCTAACTCTTTTCTGAGGCTTTGACCATCTTTTTCTAAACCGTAAAAACCTACTTTTTGCAGATGTTTATCGGCTACGATGGTAAACTTACCATTAATCGGTCTAAAAATCACTTGGAAATTTTCATTAGGATTATATGAGATACCGATACCCGTATTAATATATGCTGGTGCTAAAAATTTAGAAATTCTGTCATCAAAATTCGGACTTGGCGTTTTCACATAATTATAACCCGGCGCAAACTGAGAAATAAACTGAAAACCTGAAGACAAGTAATAATTCTTCCCTAAATCATAACCATAATTTGCCATGATATTGATGAAATCTTCTGTTTTTCTGGTGGTTTGCCCGCTTGCTGCTACAATTCCGTATCCTAATTGGAAATTATTTTCTAAATAATGTTTGCGCTTTTTAAAACTCAAATTATAGTTGATTTTCCCTAAAATCCCAATGTTATTATTTCCCCCAGAATTCCAGTTGCTGAAACTCGCTTGGTTAAAAACCATATTGTTTTGACCATAGAAATACCAAACTTTTTCTTCTTTGGTTTTAATCAATTGAAACGGTGTAATAGGAAGTTCTGTGCCGAGTTCTGCAGTAATTTTATCGGTTTTTAGAATAATGGAATCCTTGTGCTTTACATCTATTTTTTGCAAATTAATTTCTGCCAAAGAATCTAAGTTAGGGATGTTTTTTTTCCAGTTTTCTGCGCTGATGGAATCTAGTATTCTTTTACTCTCAATTTGGGAGTAATACATATTTATAGATAGACAACCGAACACAAAAATTAACAACTTCTTCATTTTCAAAATTTAAAAAACCAGTCCAAAAATACAATTTGTAAAACGAATGGAAGTCTTGAAAACGAAAAAATCTTACTTTTTGTCTATAATTTTAAAAAAAATCGGGGATTTATAGTCAAATTTTCCATAAAATTGTCTTGGCATTTATTTAGTCACATTTTATTTATGCTAAAAAACACCATCCACATCAAAGCGCTTTTAATTCCTCTCTTCATGCTTTTTGCCATGTGGTTAGGTTTCTTTTTACAACATATCGGTTTTGTAGAAAACTGCGAAG
>DITA01000029.1:10327-16597 GCA_002422665.1 Flavobacteriales bacterium UBA6196 | reverse complement strand
TGTATAGTTATTTTAGGACGACACACAAAAGCTTATTAAAAAACCTTAACCCTATCCAAAGCAATGTCAAAGGAAAGTCAAAGGAATGTATAAGGAAAGGGTAGTTAATGTCTGCTTGCACTTTACTTGCAGGACAAAGGCAAAATACTTGCTTCTTATTATACCCAGAACTTTATATGGCATTTTGAAGAAAACAAATAAGGGTTTGAGTTGAATCAAGTGGCAGTCAAACTCGAGTTTTGTTCGCAAAAAGTACCCTTTTTCCGAAGCTGATTCGAACTTGATTCGAACAAGACTCGAACAAATGTCTAAAAAAGTATCTAAAAACCTAAAGATGATACCAGATGTCTCTTATCTCTATTCCATGACCATCACTTTAATCAATTCCTCATTCTATTAAAATAATTTCCAACTCCCATCTTCCAAACTCCATCTTCCAACTCCCAACAAATTTTCATAAATTCGCAGCAGAAAAATTTGCAGTAAAATATGGATTATTTGAAAGGATTAAACGAACCTCAGTATGAAGCAGTTACCACTTTGCATGGACCATTGATGGTTTTGGCAGGAGCTGGTTCTGGTAAAACGAGAGTTCTTACGATGAGAATTGCACATTTAATTACCAACGGAATTGATCCTTTTAATATTTTGGCGCTTACTTTTACCAACAAAGCCGCCAAAGAAATGAAACTCCGTATTGCAAAAGTAGTAGGAGAAGGAAACGCCAAATCTCTTTGGATGGGAACTTTCCACTCGGTTTTTGCAAGAATTCTGAGAAGCGAAGCGCATTATCTCGGTTTTCCTTCTAATTTTACCATTTATGACACGCAAGATTCTCTGAATGTTCTCAAAAAGGTCTTGAAAGACCTAAATATTGACCAAGAATTATACAAACCTAAAAAAGTTCAAGCTAGAATTTCTAGCTATAAAAATAATCTCATCACGGTTCGTGCCTATCAGAATAATCCAGAATTAATCGAAGCAGACGAACGTTCAAACATGAAATATATTGGCAAAATCTACGAGAAATATGTAGAGCAATGTTTCAGAAATGGCGCGATGGATTTTGATGATTTACTCTTGAGAACCAACGAACTATTGACAAGATTTCCAGAGGTTTTAGCGAAGTATCAAGACCGTTTCAGATATATTTTGGTAGATGAGTACCAAGATACCAACCATTCTCAATATTTAATTGTAAAAGCACTTTCTTCAAAATTTGAAAATATTTGTGTGGTAGGAGATGATGCGCAATCTATCTATTCTTTCCGTGGTGCGAATATTTATAATATTTTGAACTTCAAGAAAGATTATCCAGATGCCAAAACGGTTTCTTTGGAGCAGAATTACCGTTCTACGCAGAATATTGTGAACGCTGCGAATGTGGTCATTGCCAGAAACAAAGAACAGTTCAAGAAAAATGTATTCAGTGATAATGAAGTGGGCGATAAAATAAAGGTTTTCAGAGCGCTTTCAGATGCAGACGAAGCCAATTTTGTGGCGAATAACATTTGGGAACAGCACAACGCGAACCAAAGAAAATTTACAGATTTTGCAATTCTTTACAGAACCAATTCCCAGACCAGAGCTTTCGAAGATGCACTGAGACGTAAAAATATTCCATACAGAGTTTATGGCGGTTTAAGTTTTTACCAAAGAAAAGAAATCAAGGATTTGGTGGCGTATTTAAGACTTTTGGTCAATGAAAATGACAGCGAAGCTTTGCTAAGAGTCATCAATTATCCTACTCGTGGAATTGGAGAAACGACTCAGAATAAATTGATTGTTTTTGCAGACTCACAAAATGTGAGTTTGGCAAGCGTTTTAGATAATTTAGGAATTTATGCACCACATTTAGGTTTTAACAATGGCGTGATTTCTAAGTTGGCAGATTTTTGGAGCATGATTAAAGCCTTCCAAGTGATGCTGAAAACCGAAAATGTGTACACCGTTGCAATGGAAGTTGCCCAAAGAAGTGGTTTAATCAAGTTTTTGAAAGACGACCAAACTCCTGAAGGAATTTCTAGAGTAGAAAACGTGCAAGAACTCATGAACTCTATGCAAGGTTTCATAGACGAACAACAGCAATTAGAAGACGGCGACCCAAGTTTATCTAGTTTCCTAGAAAATATCGCACTTTCTACTGACCAAGACAAAAAATCTGAAAACGAAGACCAGGTTTCTTTGATGACGATTCACTTGTCAAAAGGATTGGAGTTTCCAGTAGTTCATTTGGTAGGTTTAGAAGAAAATTTGTTCCCAAGTTTTATGAGTTCTTCCACGCGTGAAGAGTTGGAAGAAGAGCGAAGATTATTCTACGTAGCTTTAACCAGAGCCGAAAAACAGGTGTTCTTTTCTTATGCGGTTTCCAGATTTCAATGGGGTAAAATTACAGATGCAGAACCTTCCAGATTTTTAAGCGAAGTAGACGAAGAGTACATAGAATTCTTAAATCCAGCTGTAGAAAGCAGATTTGTAAATAAATCTGGATTAAGTTCAGATATTTTTGGTGATAATTCTTTTGAGCCGAGAACTTTCAAAAAAATTGAAAAGAAGAAACTTTCTTCTTCTGAACCTGAATCTTTGCCTTTACCTAAAAAATTAAAACCGGTTGCTTCGGCAAAAATCATCAATCCAAGTGGTAGTTCTTCTCAAGATATTGAAGTAGGAGACAGAGTTCGTCATGATAGATTTGGAGTAGGAGAAGTAGTTTTTCTTGATGGAACCGACCCAGAAAACATTAAAGCTAAAGTAAAATTTGTAACAGAAGGAGAAAAAAATCTAATCCTGAAATTTGCAAAACTGACGAAAATTTAAAATTATTTTAATATTTATGAAGATTTCTTATATTTGATATAAAATAAAAAAACTAATTTTGCATTTTCTTACATGGGATATCTTAAAGAGAAATCTGGATTTAATATTGATTCGGCACAAGAATTGATTGATAAAAGTTATTATGCTCCAAGTGTTCATTGTTCATATTATGGAAGTTTTCAGTATATGAAATTTTCTTTAAAAGATTTTAACGGATGGACATATGCATATATTGAACAGGAGTGTCTTAATTATCGTGGTGGTACTCATAATTTTATAATAGATAAAATTTTGTTAGCTTTAAAAAATAAAATTAACAATTCAAAAGACTACGTCGATATTAAAAGAAAAATTAAAGATTTGAAATTATTTAGAACTAACTCAGACTACTTTAATGTTCAGATTTTACATAATGAGGCTCAGAAATCTTTAGATTATAGTAAAGAAATTATTTCAACCTTAAAAAAACATTTATAATATGAACTCTATTGATTTTATTATAAAAAGCTTAAAGGATTTGCATGATAAATTTGTACACTCTAACATGAGGTATGAATTTTTGCCTAATCTAAAATCTCATTTAATTGAAATAACACCAATAGAATTTTATGAATCAGAAGATTATATTGATCAAGAAATGATTCTGGAAGAAAATTTCAAAAATATGTATTTTGATGAAGATATTGTTTTTATTACAAATGATTCTTTGAATAAAATCGAAAATCCTATTTTGGAAATTTATGGTGAAAAAACGGGAATTTTTAGAAGTGCTTTTTCAGAATTATTAAGTGCAAAATTTATAGAATCTTCTTTTTATTCAGGTGATGAAGTTTGTTTTGCTTCAAACGAAGAATTTGCATTAGCCGCATAATTTAAAATATATGGAAACTAGTAATTCAAAATTTCAATTTAAAGGATATAAAATTAGAAAATCACTAATAGAATTAGATGAGAATTCTAGTTTTGAAAATTTGAAAATTGCCTTTAATGTATCTGGGATAGCAAAGAGAATTGAAAATGAATTTATTCTGAATTTATTAGTATTAATTAAAAATAATGAGAATGATTTAAGAATTGAAGTTGATACAACTGCAAATTTTCAATTTGAAAAGGTTGATAATATTGAAGATATTAGTGGCTTTTTTTATGTAAATGCTCCTGCAATTCTTTTTCCTTATATTAGAGCATATATCTCTACCTTAACCAACTTATCTGGAAATAGAAGTATTACATTACCAACAATGAACTTAATAAATTTAGCGGAAGAATTAAAAACTAACACTAAGATAGTGTAAAAATCTAATCCTAAAATTTGCAAAATTGACGAAAATATAAACGATAAAACGTGCAAATAAGCACGTTTTTTATTTTTTAACCAAATTCAATTTCTACTATGAAAAAGTTATGGGCATTTTTATTTTTCATCTTTATTTCAATACAATTATTTGCGCAAAATAAAGATTATCAAACCATTACGAATATTCATTATTATAATGAATCTGTCAATAAATCAGATGTTTACATCAATGAACGTTGTGTCTTAGATATTTATATTCCTAAAAATGTGAAGAATTTTTCTACGGTGATTTGGTTTCACGGTGGTGGATTAACTGGCGGAAACAAAGAAATTCCTAAATATTTACAGGAGAAAGGAATTGCAGTAATTGGTGTTAATTACAGACTTTCTCCAAAAGTTAATGCTGCAAAAGCAATAGATGATGCTGCGGCAGCTACAGCTTGGGTTTTCAAAAATATTAAAAATTATGGGGGCAACGAAAATTTAATTTTTATTTCAGGACATTCTGCAGGTGGTTATTTGGCGAGTATGGTTGCGCTTAACAAAGATTACCTTGCAAAATACAATCTAGATGCGAATCGATTGGCGGGAATTATTCCCTTTAGCGGACATACTATCACACATTTTACCATCAGAAAAGAAAAAGGTTTTCCAGAATATAAACCGCTAATTGATGAATTTGCTCCGCTGTATTTTGTAAGACCAGATGCACCACCGATGTTGTTAATTACTGGCGATAGAGAATTAGAATTATTCGGTAGATACGAAGAAAACGCTTATATGCAAAGAATGATGAAACTAGCTGGTCATCAACAAACTACATTATATGAATTGCAAGGTTTCGACCATGGCGGAATGGCAGAACCTGCATTTCCATTGCTTTTAAAAGAAATAAAAAGAATAGAAAAACTGAAAGAAGTAAAAGTGAAATAAATTTTTATTTTACCAATTCTTCAAAAAGTCTGTCAAAAGTTTTGTCCAAATCTTTAGATTTTCCAGGATGAGGTCTAGAGGTTTGAATGACTGCGCTTCTTACTGCAGTGAGCCAACGAAAACGTTCAGGAATATCCAGCAAAGCAATTGGTCCGCCTTCTTTTTCGCCTTTGGCAACTTTTTGGAAATTTTCCAGATTTTTAAAAACTTCATCGTAGTCTAATTTGCTGTGCATCAGTTGGAATTTATCTTTGCAGAGATAAAATTCTACTCTTATGTATTTTTCTTTCTTAGAAAACATCACCAATCCTATGTTGAAAAATTCTTCTCTTTCAACCTTCGGAACAAGTCTTATGACTGCGTATTCGTAAATTTTATCCTCTTGCATTTTTGGCTTCGTTTAAAAAGATTTCTGAATGTTCTAATCTGGTTTTCAAGAAATTAAAATAAATTTCTCGTATTTCTTCTGGCGATTCATCGGCATCATTCCATTGCAACCAATCTTCAGGAATTAAATTCACAATCGCTTTGAAAACTTCCTCATTTAAAACCGATTTTGCAAAGAAATCTGCTTCGTCTAATTGACTGGCTTGAGGAAGTAAAACGTGGTCTTTTACATATTTAAAAGGTGTTTTCGCAGCTGTATCAAAATTTTGCCATGAATGATGGAAGTAAAAAGAAGCGCCATTATCAATCACCCAAAGTTCTTTGTGCCACCAAAGCAAATTGGTATTCTTGAAAGTACGGTCAATATTGGTAATAAACGCATCGAGCCAAACAATTTTTGAAGCTAAAAGTGCATCAATTTTCATGCTTGGATCGTAAGCAATTGCTCCCGAAAGATAATGCAAACCTAAGTTGAGACCTTCTGAAAATTTTAATAAATCCTGAATTTCTTCATCGGCTTCGGTTCTCCCGAAATCTACATCCAGATTCGCAAAAACCAATTCTGGAATTTTCAAACCTAAAATTTCTGCAATTTTCCCACCCAAAAGTTCAGAAATCAACATTTTCACACCATGACCAGCGCCTCGAAATTTCAAAACGTATTTAAAATCATCATCCGCTTCCGCTAATGCAGGCAAACTTCCACCTTCACGCAACGGAAGAATGTAACGCATTACCGTAACCGTTCTTAAGTTTAAGTCTTTCATTGATGCAAAAGTACAAAAGAATAAATATTATGAAACCCAAGATACAAAAACTTCAATTATCTTCCATTT
>DITA01000029.1:0-10157 GCA_002422665.1 Flavobacteriales bacterium UBA6196 | reverse complement strand
TGAGTCTTTAAAATAGATATGAAATGTTTTTTTAGAATTTTCAATTGAATCTTTTCTCATTTCATTTTCAAGAAATTTTTCATATTCTTTTTCTCCCATTTTCATGCTAATTGAAGGTGGTAAAGGTGGAGGAGGTGGAATTGGCTTACTTATTTTAGAAGTCAAAAGATTAATTATTTCATATTCATCATCGGTGATTTCATCTTTTTTACAAGATTGAAAAACAATAAAAATAAGAAATAAGAAAGTAAAAAATGGCTTAATTTTCATATATTAAAAATAAGTAAAATACTTTATTCAAATATTTATTTTGAAAGAAAATCTTCAACTCTTAACTTCACAAAAAATTCTTCCAACTTCTGACTTCCGACTTCTGACTTTTCCCTATCTTTGTTTTTATGACAAATTCTGACAAAAGACTTTTTCTCATCGATGCTTATGCGATGATTTTCCGCGGTTATTACGCCCTGATTAGAAATCCTAGATTAACATCAAAAGGTTTTGATACGTCTGCTATTTTTGGATTTACCAATTCATTAATTGAGTTGATTAGAAGAGAAAAACCTACACATTTGGCTGTGGTTTTTGATGTAGGAAAAGAAAATGTGAGAACCGCAGATTTTACAGAATACAAAGCCAACAGAAGTGACACTCCAGAAGCGATTAAAAATGCAGTTCCATACATTCACAGAATTTTAGAAGCCATGCATATTCCAATTTTGGGAGTAGAAGGTTATGAAGCAGATGACGTGATAGGAACCATTGCCAATAAAGCCGAAAAAGAAAATTACACCACGTTTATGGTAACGCCAGATAAGGATTTTGCGCAGTTAGTTACCGATAAAATTAAAATCTACAAACCGGGTTTAAAAGGTGGCGATGTAGAAATTTTAGGTGTGGAAGAAGTTAAAGCCAAATACGAAATTGAAGACCCAAAACAAGTCATCGATTTTCTAGCAATGATGGGAGATGCGGTGGATAATATTCCAGGATTAGAAGGAGTGGGTGAGAAAACAGCCATGAAATTTTTGAAAGAATTTGGCAGTATAGAAAATCTTTTGGCAAATACTTCTCAACTGAAAGGAAAACTGAAAGAAAAAGTAGAAAACTCTGCAGAAAGAGGGGTTTTGTCAAAAAAATTGGCAACGATTATTTGTGACGTTCCCGTTGAATTTCGCCAAGAGCAATACGATTTAGATATTCCAGATTTCGAAAAAGTTCGTGAGATTTTTGACGAGATAGAATTTAGAAGGTTGTATGAAAATCTGTACAGAGCGTTTCATCATGAGCAATCTGCAATCAGCAATCAGCAATCAGCGAATGAAAGTGATTCAAAACCAGTCTCGCAGAAAGCGGAAAGCGGAAAGCAGAATGCTCTACAATTAGACCTTTTTGCAGATTTCGAAGCGCTAGAACAATCTACTTCTACTACGCTCAATATCGAAACTACGGATAAAATTTATCAATACATTGATACCGAAAAAGCTCAGAAAATTTTAGTCAAAAATCTTTTGGCTCAAAAAGTAGTTTGTTTTGATACAGAAACTACTTCGCTTAATGAAATGGAAACCGAACTCATCGGGATGAGTTTTTGTTACAGAAAAGGATTGGCTTATTACATTCCGATTTCTGAAAACCAAGAAGAAGCAAATAAAACGTTAGAAATTTTTCGTCCGTTTTTTGAGAAAAAAGAGATTTTAAAAATTGCTCACAATCTTAAATTCGATTATAAAGTTCTGAAACATTACGGTGTAGAAGTAGAAGGAGCGATTTTTGACACCATGATTGCTCATTATCTTCTAAATCCAGATGGAAGACACGGAATGGATTATCTTTCAGAGATTTACCTCAATTATAAACCTGTTTCTATTGAAAGTTTGATTGGTAAAAAGGGTAAAAATCAAGGAACATTGCGTGATGTTTTGCTGGAAGAACAAACGAGTTACGCTGCCGAAGATGCAGATGTAACGTTTCAACTCTATGAAATTTTTGCACCTCAACTGAAAAAAGAAGGCGTAGAAGATTTGTTTTATCACATCGAAATGCCATTAATGCGCGTTTTGGCAAAAATGGAATTTGCGGGAATTTCTTTAGACGAAAATTGGTTGATTCAAGAAAGCAAGGATTTAGAAAACGACTTGAAAAATCTTGAAACCAAAATTTTTGAACTCTGCGGAGAAGAATTTAACATGAATTCTCCGAAACAACTCGGCGAAATTTTATTCGAAAAGTTAAAATTAGACCCGAAAGCGAAAAAGACCAAAACTGGTCAATACGCTACTTCGGAAGATATTTTGCAGAAATTGGCTTCTAAACATGAAATTATACAATACATTTTAGAATACAGAACCTACCAAAAATTGAAATCAACGTATGTAGATGCATTGCCGAATCAGATTGACAAAGACACGAAAAGAGTACATACTAATTTCTCGCAAACTACTGCTGCTACAGGAAGATTGGCTTCTCTAAACCCAAATTTACAGAACATTCCGATTAGAACTTTGCGTGGTCAACAAATTCGTGGAGCTTTCGTGGCAGATGAAGGAAACAAACTTATTTCTGCCGATTATTCTCAGATAGAATTGCGCTTGATTGCAGAAATTTCTGGCGAAGAAAATATGATTAAAGCCTTCCAAAATGGCGAAGATATTCACGCTTCTACTGCGGCAAAATTATTTAAAATCCCAATCGAAGAAGTGACCAAAACACAGCGTTCACAAGCCAAAACCGTGAATTTTGGAATTATTTATGGTCAAGGTGCGTTTGCTTTGGCAGAGCAAACTGGACTTTCACGAACGGAAGCAAAACAACTCATCGATTCTTACTACGAAACCTATCCGAAATTGAAAGAATTTATGGCAGAACAAGTTGCGAAAGCCAGAAAATTAGGATATGTAGAAACGATTTTGGGCAGAAAACGTCATTTGCAAGACATCAATTCTAATAATTTTGTGGTAAAAGGTCACGCTGAAAGAAATGCTGTAAACGCACCGATTCAAGGTTCTGCTGCAGATATTATCAAATTGGCGATGATTAAAATTCAGGAAGTTCTGGAACAGGAACATCTGAAAACCAAAATGCTCTTACAAGTGCATGACGAATTGGTTTTTGAAGCACCAGAAAACGAAGTAGAAACCGCCAAAAAACTGATTAAAGAAAATATGGAAAAAGCCTACAAAACAGAAGTTCCTTTATTGGTGGAAGTTGGTGTTGGTGAAAATTGGCTGGAAGCGCATTGATTTTGAGTGGGAGAGTTGGAGAATGGGAGAGCTGAAGAATTGGAGAGTTTGCTTTTCTAAAAAATCAAAATTTATTTTAAAAAATTGCTTCGTAGAAGAAAAGGTTTGTAGTAAAATGTAGATTTTGAAAGGGAGTTATGTAGGAACGATAGATTTTTTAGTGTTGGAATTTATTCCAACAAAAATTGTAAAAAAATGCAGATTTTATAAGTTCCGTAGGAACGATAGATATTTTAGGTTTGGAATTGATTCCAAACGATAATAAAAATCAATAGGAGCGGGCTTTAGCCCATTTTCAAAAAAATAAAAAACAATTGGCTTTAGCCGAAATTTAAAATACCAAATACCAAAATACTAATTACTAATCAAAAAATATGAAAACAGTAGTTCTTTACGAAACCGCGCCAGATACAACTATGGAGAAAATGATGGAAGTTTTTCCTGCGCATCAAGCCAATGAAGAAATCTTTGTAAAAGCTGGAAAAATTCTAGGAATTGGTCCGTTTGCAATTCCGGGAGAAGGAGCGATGGCAATTTTTACAGACAGAGAATCTGCCGAAGAATTTGTAAAAGGCGACCCTTTTGTAACCACAGGTTTGGTATCAAAAGTAATTATTAAAGAATGGCATGACGAATTAATGTAATCCATGAAGTTTCTCATTATAATTCCCGCTCACAACGAAGAAAAAAACATACTTCTGTGTTTAGAATCGCTGAAAAATCAGACGTTTCAGGATTTTAAATGCGTCATTGTGAACGACGGTTCTACCGATAAAACTCAAGAAATTGTAGAAAAATTTTTAGAAAATAATTTAAAATTTAGAATCTATAATCTAAAATTATCAAAGCACGAACCCGGCGCAAAAGTCGTGAGAACCTTCAATAAAGGTTTAGAAACCGAAAATTTAGAAAATTTTGATGTGGTTTGTAAGTTTGATGCAGATATTATTTTCCCTGAAAATTATTTAGAAAAAATCAACGAAGTTTACGAGAAAAATCCAAAAGCAGGAATGGTTTCTGGGTTGGTTTATATTAAAAAAGGCTTCGACTCCGCTCAGCCTGACAAAAACGACTTTACAACTTCACAACTTCACGATTTCACCAATCAAAATGATTGGATTTTTGAAAATCTGTCTTCTAAAAATCACGTTCGAGGTCCTATAAAATCTTATAGAAAAGAACTTTACCTAAAAATGAAAGGTTTGAGAGCGGTTCTCGGTTGGGATAATATTGATGTGATGCTTTGCAAAATGCACGGATTTGAAACAGTAACACTTCAAGAACTTTGGGTGAAACATCTTCGTCCAACTGCCTATAAATACAAATCTCAAAAAGCCCAGAAATTGGGAGAATATTTCTATAATATTGGGCTTAATTTTCCATTAGCTGCTATTTCTTCGGCAAAATCTTCTTTGAAAAATAAATCGATTTCTGAGTTTTTTATCACCATGAAATCATTTTTGAAACAGAAAAATCCTAGAGTTTTAAGCCAAGAAGAAATTGTGTTTATCAGAAACTTGAGATGGAATGAAATGTTTAAAAAAATTATGAAATCATAAAATATGAAAAATCTACAAATACTCTTTTTACTATTCTTCGGATTGTTTTCCGTACAAAAAAAAGCAGATTTAATTGTTTATAATGCCCGAATTTACACCGTAAATCAAAATTTTGATATTGCTGAAGTCATGGCGATTTCCAAAGGAAAAATTGTAGCTATTGGAGGAAAAGAAATTCTAAAAAATTATTCTGCTACTCAAAAAATTGATGCTCAACAAAAACCCATTTATCCGGGTTTTATAGATGCTCATTGCCATTTTACAGGCTATGCAACAGACCGTTGGAAAAGTGATTTGGTTGGAACTAAATCTTGGGAAGAAATTGTAGAAAAAATCAAAAAATACAGTGAAACAGCTCCTAAATTTTGGTTGTATGGAAGAGGCTGGGATCAGAATGATTGGGTGGTAAAAGAATATCCAACCAAAGAAAAATTAGATGAATTGTTTCCTAATCGTCCGGTTTATCTAAAAAGAGTGGATGGTCACGCTGCCATTGCCAATCAAAAAGCCTTGGATTTGGCTAAAATTACAACCGAAACTAAAATTTTGGGTGGAGATATTGAACAAAAAAACGGAAAATTAACCGGAATTTTAGTTGATAATGCTATGCTTTTGGTGGAAAAAGTGATTCCGGAGATTGAAGATGATTTGGCCATCAAATATTTCGGGGAGCTGCAAAAAGAATGCTTTGCTTTCGGTTTAACTTCGCTTCATGATTGCGGGATTTCTGAACATACTTTGTCACTTTTAGAAAAATCTCAACAGCAGAAAGTGTTGAAAATGAATGTTTTTGCACTTTTAAGTGACAATCCTGATTATTACGAAAAATGGATTAAAAAAGGTCGATATACTAACGGAAAAATCACAGTTGGCGGTTTTAAAGTTTATGCAGATGGAGCTTTGGGAAGTAGAGGTGCTTGTTTACTAAGTGATTATCACGATAAACCGAAATGGAGAGGTTTTCTATTGAGCGAAAAATCACATTTTGAAAATTTAGCTAAAAAATTGGTTAAGAGTGATTTACAGATGTGTACTCACGCGATTGGTGATTCTGCCAACCGAGAAATTCTAAAAATTTATGGTGATGTTCTAAAAGGTAAAAACGATAAAAGATGGAGGATTGAACATGCTCAAATTGTAAATCCAAATGATTTTCAATATTTTGGAAAATATAATATTGTTCCGTCTGTTCAGCCAACTCATGCTACTTCAGACATGTATTGGGCGGAAGAAAGATTGGGAAGTGAACGCATCAAAACAGCGTATGCTTATCAAGATTTGTTGAAACAAAACGGTTGGGTTGCATTGGGAACTGATTTTCCTGTGGAAGACATCAATCCGTTTAAAACATTTTTGGCTTCGGTTGCCAGAAAAGATTCGCAGAATTATCCTGAAAATGGTTTCCAAAAGGAGAATGCTCTAACCAGAGAACAAACATTGCGTGGAATGACAATTTGGGCAGCAAAATCTGCATTTCAAGAGAAAGAAAGAGGAAGTTTAGAAGTGGGAAAAAATGCAGATTTTATTATTTTGAATCAAGATTTAATGAATGTTGATGAGAAAGATATTTTGAAAACGAATGTTTTGGAAACTTTCGTTGATGGAAAAATTGCTTATAATGTTAAGCCAAGAGTTTCAGAAATTTTAGAAAATATGATGCCAAATAAAGGAATTAAAAAGTCTCAAAAATAAATTTTAAATCTTGAATTTTTTAATTTTGAATTGAAAAGAATTGCTTACATAGAACTCGATACTCACGCAGAAATTGCGTTGAATTTTATGGAATTAGTGAATGATTCCACGGCGTTTTCTGTGGATTATTATTTCAGCGAGAAAATTCTGAAATTCTTAGGCTTCGCTCAGAATGACAAATTGCCTGAAAATATCAAAAAAGCAACTCCAGAAAACCTTATCCAACAACTATCAACCGACAACTATCAACTCATTATCATCGGGACGGTTCATCGCTATTTCAATGTTTTTGAGAAAATTGCAGAGAAATTCAATACTTCGATTATTTGTCATAATTTGAATTTCGTGAAAGCTTCAAACTTTGATTTGTTGAGTTCTGTTTTCAAAGAAGATTTTCAATATCGATTAAAATTATTGTTGAAAGAAGGTTTGTTGAGGAAATCGAATGTTTACAAAAAAGCTAAAAATCTTTTGGTTTTAGACCGAGGCTTCGACTCCGCTCAGCCTGACAAATATAAATTCTTACCGATTTTTTACACCAAATTTTTAGAAAAACCTAAAAATGAAACTTATACTATTATCATTCCAGGAGCGGTTTCGCAGAAGAGAAGAGATTATGAAAAAATAATTAAAGAATTAAAAAATTTAGAATTAAATTTTGATGAAGGCGAGTTCTGTAGAGCTTGTCCAGAAATTTCGGGAAACGAAACGTTTGTAGAAAACAATGAACAAAGGAAAGAAAGTTCCGTAGGAACGACACAAAAAATACAAGTTATTTTCTTAGGAAAAGCGCAAGGAAAAGAGTTAGAAATACTTCAAAATTTTGAACAATCAAAACCAGAAAATATTTCAATAAAATATTTCACAGAAAAGGTTCCACAAGATGTTTTTGATGATTATATGCAAAAAGCAGATGTTTTGTGGTGCCCAATTCAACAAGAAACGGAATTTTTCAGTCAAAAAGAAATTTACGGCTTTACCAAAATGAGTGGAAACATTGGCGATGCTGTTAAATTCGGAAAATTGGCGGTTTTTCCAGAAAATTATCCTTCGAAATATTCTTTTATTATTCCAGAAAAAGGAAGTCTAGGAGATTTTCTATTTACCAAAAAAGATGTAGATTTTTCAGAATTTAGCAAAGAAAAAGTCCTACAAGAACTAGAAAAAACTATTTTTGCACTCTTATAATTCATTCATGAAATTCTATCAACTTCTCACAGAAGCGTCACAATATATCATTCCTCAGTTGTATAAACAGAGGTTTTTTAAGAAACAGAATCAACTTTCCCGCGAAAATATTATTTCCAGAAAAGTAGAACCAGAATTGCTTTGGTTGACCGAATTTCTTCCGAAAGATGCTGTTTTTATAGATGTTGGCGCAAACGTGGGACATTTTATTTATCAATTAGAATATCATCTTTTTCCTCAAAATATTTTTGCTTTTGAACCCAATAAATCTTTGAACAGAAGATTGAAAAGGCTATTTCCGAAGGTTAAATTGTTTTCGGTGGCTTTGTCAGACGAAAACACGGTGGCAGAATTTAAAATTCCAGTTTTGAAAGGTGAGAAAGTAAATTCCAGAGGAACTTTGCAGACCGATTTCAGAGAAGAAAATGAAGAAAAAACCATTATTCAAAAGGTAAAAGTGGTAAAACTAGATGATTTTAACCCAATTCAAAAATTACAAAAAGTAGATTTCATCAAAATAGATGTCGAAGGAAACGAGATGAAAACGCTTTTCGGAGCGAAGGAAACGATTTTAAAATTTAAACCAACGGTAATGGTAGAAATAGAACAGCGTCATCACCAAGAACCTGTTTGGAATATGATTTCAGAAGTGGAAAATTGGGGTTTCGAAGCGCATTATCTAGATAGAAATACTTTTGAATTGAAAAGACTGACAGAAGAGTTTATCAAATCTCAAAATGCTATCTTTGTAAAAGATTACGAAAATTACATTAACAATATTATATTTATTGTAAAGTCGTAAAATCGTAAAGTTGTAAAATGGTTAAGATGTTTTTCCGACTCAATTATTTTACAGTTTCACGACTTTAGAAATCAACAAATCAACAACTTAAAAAAGAATGAGTGTAGTAGCCAGACAAAGTTTTAAATATTCTATCATAGGATACCTAGGTTTTTTACTAGGAACTATTTCTGCTATTTTCATATTTCCGTTTGATATGGTTTTCTACGGGAAACTGCGTTTCGTTTTGTCGGCTACCTTAATGCTGGTTCCTTTTGTGGTTTTCGGGTTGAGTTATTCTAACGTTTATTTTTTCGGGAAAGCCAAAGAAGAAGGAAAACATCAGAATCTTTTTAGCCTTTCTTTAGTTGGAGTTGGGATTAATTTCTTGATTTTTTTACTCGGATTTTTCGCATTTTTCTATATTTTTTCCTCATTTCAGGAAGATTCTGAATTGTGGGATATGAAGCGATTGATTCTACCAATGGTTTTGGTGATGTCGCTTTCCGCAGTTTTTAACCGATATATTTCTAATTTCAAAAGAATCGTTGTTCCGAATATTTTTGAAAATATTTTTCCAAAACTAGCCAATCTTGGAGCGTTTTGTCTGTTCTTTTTCTTAGGAACTTCTGAAAAAATCTCTTACGCATTTTTCTTAGGCGTTTTTGTGCTGGGATTGATTGGTTATGTTTTGTATACCAATAAATTAGAAAAAATAGAGCCAGATTTCAGTACAGATTTTGTCAAAAAAGATAAACTTTGGAAAGAAATCCTGAATTACAGTTTCTATGGATTTTTAGGAAATTTAGGTAGTTTTTTAGCATTGAATATTTCCAATTACATGATTGGCGAAAAGCTTTCATTCGAAGAAAATGGAATTTATAGCACAGTTTTTTCGGTGGTACAACTCATCAGTATTCCTTCGATGGGATTGTATAATATTTCCGCGCCCATTATCAGCAAACATTTTACTGATAATACCATAAAAGATCTTGATGTTTACTATAAAAAAACCTCACTGAGTTTATTTTTTCTGGGGTTAGTGTTATTTTCCTGTATCGCAGTTGGTTATCCTTACCTCACGGATTTTATGCCAAAATCTGGAAAATTATTATTGGAAGCGCAACCGCTAGTTTGGGTAATTGGTTTTGCACTGTTGTTCGAATTGGCAACAGGTTTTAACAGTCACATTATTTCCATGTCAAAATATTATCGATTTAATATTTATGTGATGTTGTTTTTGGCGGTTCTTACCACGAGTCTTAACTTTTATTTCATCAATAAAACCAGTTTAGGAATTCTGGGAATTTCTATTTCTTACGCCGTTTCATTGACTATATTTAACTTAACCAAAATTGCGTTCAACTACTATCAATTCAAGGTTTCCCCTTTTACGATAGAAATGTTGTACAGCGTTATTTTAGCAACTTTAGCCATTTCCTTGGCGATTGTTTTGCCTAATTTTTCTAATAATTTTTTGAATTTGGTATACAAACCAGCTTTGGTTCTCATCATTTTCTTCGTGGGGAATCACTTTATGAGAATTTATCCTTTAGATAAGTTTTTAACCAAAGATTTTCTAAAGTCACTTTTTAAGTTTTAAAAAAAATCCCAAATCTAAAATCCCAAATCTAAAATCGTAAATATATAGGGCAATCTTTTTCTGCCTTTACTTTTGCCAAAGCAAGAAAAAGT
>DITA01000007.1:0-2718 GCA_002422665.1 Flavobacteriales bacterium UBA6196 | reverse complement strand
GGTTAAAATATCTGCCCAATTTTTAAAACAAAACCTTATGTTTTCTTGAGTAAACCAAGGGTTTTCTACCTCGCCTCGTCTCATCACTGCGGCTAATTCTTGCTCATCATGAGTATAATCAATTTCTGATTTTTGTAAAAACTGTTGAAGATAATGTCCTAATTTACTTAAACCCTGTATTTTGAGATCTTGTTTCATTTTATTTATTTAATCCTATTATTTTTGCACTTATTATTAAAAATTACCTCAAAAAAGATAAGTTTTACCATGCAAAACTTTTCCAAATCAACTGAAATTTACTAATTTTGTGCAAATTTAAAAAAAATACCTAGCAATGGCTATTATAATAACAGACGAATGTATTAATTGTGGAGCTTGCGAACCAGAATGCCCTAATAACGCGATTTATGAAGGAGCTGTAGACTGGAAAGCTTCAGACGGAACCAGTTTAAAAGGAACCGTAACTTTGAAATCAGGTTTAACAATGGATGCTAATGCACCTCAAAGACCTGTAAGTGATGATGTTTACTACATTGTTCCAGATAAGTGTACCGAATGTAAAGGTTTCCACGAAGAACCACAATGCGCAGCGGTTTGTCCGGTAGACTGTTGTGTTCCAGATGACAACCATGTAGAAACAGACGCAGAACTTTTAGGTAAAAAAGCATTTTTACACGGCGAATAAAAATTAAAAAAATCCCGCTTCATTCTGCATGAGCGGGATTTTTTGTTTCAATAAAATTACTATCATTCTCAATAAAAATATGAAAAAACATAATTTCAGTGCAGGACCTTGCATTCTCCCTCAAGAAGTTTTCCAAAAATCAGCAGAAGCGATTTTAGACTTTAACGGAATGGGACTTTCTATCTTAGAAATTTCTCACCGCAGTAAAGACTTTATCGCAGTAATGGATGAAGCCAGAGCCATCGTAAAAAGATTAATGAATCTTAATGATGACTATGATGTATTATTTCTAGGTGGAGGCGCAAGTTTACAATTTGCGATGGTTCCTTTTAACCTAATGAAAGAAAACGGTAAAGCTGCTTATTTAGATTCTGGAAACTGGGCTGCCAATGCAATTAAAGAAGCCAAAAAATTAGGAACAGTAGATGTAATCGGTTCTTCTAAGGAAAAAAATTACTCTTTCATTCCAAAAATTGAAGAAGTAGATGCAGAATATGATTATTTCCACTGCACTTCTAACAATACCATCTATGGAACTCAAATCAAAGATTTTCCAAAAGCCAATACTTTAATGGTTTCTGACATGAGTTCGGATATTTTCTCTAGAGTAATAGATTATTCTAAATTTGATCTAATCTATGCAGGTGCTCAAAAAAATATGGGACCAGCTGGAACTACTCTTGTAGTGGTAAAAAAAGAAATTCTAGGGAAATCAGGAAGAATTATTCCATCCTACTTAGATTACGCTCAACATGTAGCGAAAGAATCTATGTTTAATACGCCGCCAGTTTTTGCAGTATATGCTTCACTTCTTACTCTACAATGGTTAGAAAATAACGGAGGAATAGCTGCTGCCGAAGAAAGAAATATTGCTAAAGCGAAACTACTTTATGATGAAATAGACAGAAATCCATTATTTGAATGTTTCTGCGTTCCAGAAGATAGAAGTTTAATGAATGTTTCATTCAAAATTACAGACGAATCTAAAAAAGAAGCTTTTGATAACGCTTGGAAAGCTGCTGGAATCAATGGATTAAACGGACACAGAAGTTTAGGTGGTTACAGAGCAAGTCTTTACAATGCATTACCAATAGAAAGCGTACAGGTTTTGGTAGATGTTATGAAATCTATTTAAAATCTAAAGAAAAATATGAAAATTTTAGCAAACGACGGTATTTCAAATTCTGGAGAAAAAGTTTTGAAAGAAGCTGGATTAAATCTTCTTGACAACAGAATTTCTCAGGAACACCTCATTCCTTTTATCAATGAAAATCAAGTAGAAGTTTTATTGGTTAAAAACGCTACACAAGTAACTAAAGAACTTATAGACGCTTGTCCGAGTTTGAAAATCATAGGAAAAGGTGGCGAATCAATGGATAATATAGATGTAGAATACGCCAAATCTAAAGGAATCTTCGTCATTAATACACCAAATGCTTTTGCTAAATCAGTAGCCGAATTGGTTTTTGCGCATTTTTTGACTTTGATTAGATTTTTGCACGATTCTAATAGAAATATGCCTTTAGAAGGTGATACTAAATTTGCGTTTCTCAAAAAATCTTACGAAAAAGCAACAGAACTTTCAGGAAAAACACTAGGAATCATTGGTTTTGGTAACATCGGAAAAGAAGTTGCTAAAATTGGAATAGGCCTTGGAATGAAAATTATTTTCTACACCAGAAAACCTAAAACAGATACCATTTCTTTAGAATTTTTTGATGGAAGAACTATTGATTTTGAATTCACTTCTACCAATGATATGGAAGCGTTTCTAAAAGAGGCAGATTTCATCAGCATTAATACTTCAGAAACTACAGAATATATTATAGATACGCCAGAATTTGAAATGATGAAAGATGGCGTTTTCATTGTAAATACTGCAAAAGGCGGTGTAATCAATGAAGTAACACTCATAGATTACATAGAAAATAAAAAAGTTGCAGGAGCTGCTCTAGATGTTTTCGAAACCGAACCAAAACCAGAAATTCAGATTCTGATGAATCCTTCTCTTTCGCTTTCTCCGCATGTTGGTG